>NZ_JBSGDP010000004.1:0-159136 GCF_053602435.1 Nocardia sp. NPDC004415 | reverse complement strand
CAGCGCGTGGCTTTCAACGATGCGGGCCCGTCACCTCGGGACACCCCACAGGTACAGGAAGGAACGCATCGTGGCCGCACATCGCCCTGCTCAGCCCAGGGGCCGCGAACCCGCGGCGCCGGCCGCCGTCAATACTGACCGCGCAGGTGGCTCACGTCGCCCGCCGAGACGGCCCGCTCGCCGATGATCAGCCTGCCGCTGTCGTCGACGCCGGTGGCCGTGCCGGTGACCACGTCACCGCCGGGCAGTTCCGCGCGCACGTCGAGGCCGATGGTGGTGCAGCGGGTGCGATAGGCGTCGGCGAGGTCGGTGGTGTCCCAGCCGGCGTCCTGCCAGGCGGTGACCCGGCGGGCGAACTCGGTGAGGATCGCCGCGGCCAGCGCGGTGCGGTCGGCCTCGGGCAGCCCGGCCAGGCGCAGCGAGGTGGCGTGCGGGACGGGCAGTTCGTCTTCGGTGAGATCGACATTGAGGCCGATCCCGGTCACCACGCCGGGGGTGTCACCGGCCGCGACGAGCTCGGCCAGGATGCCGGCCAGCTTGCGCCCGTCCAGCAGCACGTCGTTGGGCCATTTCAGCTCGGGCTCCAGCCCGGTCGCCGAGCGCAGCGCGTCGACCACCGCCACGCCGGCCAGCAGTGGCAGCCAGCCCAGGATCGCGGGCACCACACCGGGCAGCCGGACCAGGATCGACATCGACAGCTGCGCGCGCGGCGGGCTCACCCATTCGCGCAGGTGCCTGCCCCGTCCGCTCACCTGCTCCTCGGCCAGCAGCGCCTGACGGTCGATGGAACGATCGACGGCGCGCAGGACCAGATCGGCATTGGTGGATCCGGTCGAGTCCACCACGTCGACGCGGTCGTAGAACGACGGTGCCGTCGCGGCGACGGAGCTGCGCAGACGCGGGGTATCGATCGGTGCCCTGTTCATTCCCGGCACGCTACTAGGCCCCGGCCGTGAACGATCACCACCGCCGCTAGCTGCGGTTTTCTCTACTGACCGGTAGCCGAGACTGCCGTAGTGCGCGGACGTGTCGGTGGCTACACTCGCAACCCATGACGAGTGTCCAGCAGCAGCCCGCCTCGGAATCGGCGGGCGCCCCCGATATCCACACCACCGCCGGGAAGCTGGCTGACCTGCGGAATCGGCTGGAAGAAGCGCAACACCCGATGGGTGAGGCCGCGGTCGACAAGGTGCATGCCAAGGGCAAGATGACCGCCCGCGAACGCATCCTGGCCCTGCTCGACGAAGGCTCCTTCGTCGAACTCGACGCCCTCGCCAAGCATCGCAGCGTGAATTTCGGCCTGGAGAACAACCGCCCGCTCGGTGACGGCGTGGTGACCGGTTACGGCACCATCGACGGCCGTGACGTCTGCATCTTCTCCCAGGACGTCACCGTGTTCGGTGGCTCCCTCGGCGAGGTCTACGGCGAGAAGATCGTCAAGGTCATGGACCTGGCGCTCAAGACGGGCCGTCCGCTGGTCGGCATCAACGAGGGCGCGGGCGCGCGCATCCAGGAGGGTGTCGTCTCCCTGGGCCTCTACGGCGAGATCTTCCACCGCAATGTGCAGGCCTCCGGCGTGATCCCGCAGATCTCGCTGATCATGGGCCCCGCCGCCGGTGGCCACGTGTACTCCCCCGCGCTCACCGACTTCGTGGTGATGGTCGACCAGACCTCGCAGATGTTCGTCACCGGTCCCGACGTGATCAAGACCGTCACCGGTGAAGAGGTCACCATGGAGGACCTGGGTGGCGCGCACACCCACATGACCAAGTCCGGTGTGGCCCACTACGTGGCCTCCGGCGAGCAGGACGCCCTCGACTACGTCAAGGACCTGCTCGGCTACCTGCCCAGCAACAACCGCGCCGAGGCGCCGCGGCACGAGCCCAGCGACCCGATCACCGGCGCGATCGAGGAATCCCTCACCGACGAGGACCTCGAGCTCGACACGATCATCCCGGACTCGCCCAACCAGCCCTACGACATGCACGAGGTCATCCGCCGTCTGCTCGACGACGACGAGTTCCTCGAGGTGCAGGCCGAGCGCGCGATGAACATCATCTGCGGTTTCGGTCGCGTCGACGGCCGCAGCGTCGGCATCGTGGCCAACCAGCCGACCCAGTTCGCCGGCTGCCTCGACATCGACGCCTCGGAGAAGGCCGCGCGCTTCGTGCGCACCTGCGACGCCTTCAACGTCCCGATCATCACCCTGGTGGACGTGCCCGGCTTCCTGCCCGGCACCGGCCAGGAATACAACGGCATCATCCGCCGCGGCGCGAAGCTGCTCTACGCCTACGGTGAGGCCACTGTGGGCAAGATCACCATCATCACCCGCAAGGCGTACGGCGGGGCCTACGACGTGATGGGTTCCAAGCACATGGGTGCCGATGTGAACCTCGCGTGGCCCACCGCGCAGATCGCCGTCATGGGTGCGTCCGGAGCCGTCGGTTTCGTCTACCGCAAGCAGCTCAAGGAAGCCGCCGCCAACGGCGCCGATGTCGACGCTCTGCGCCTCGAGCTGCAGAACGAGTACGAGGACACCCTCGTGAACCCGTACGTCGCCGCCGAGCGCGGATACGTCGACGCGGTCATCCCGCCCTCGCACACCCGGGGCCAGATCGTGTCGGCGCTGCGACTGCTCGAACGCAAGATGGTGAGCCTGCCGCCGAAGAAACACGGCAACATTCCGCTCTGAAAACGCGATATCCCGGATAGGCCGCGCACACTGGTTGCCAGGACGCAACTATTGATCGGCGCGCGCCTACCGGGAATGATCGCGGTTACCGCGCTGTGACATCGAAGCATCACGCTTCGTCCCGGGGCAGATCTCCCGGACGAGGCAGGAAGGATCTGGCACTGTGACAACTGTGGCAGAAGAGGACGTGTTGACCGCCGCCGAGCTGGAGCTCGCCGTCGAACCGCTCGTCGAAGAGGTCGAACTGTCTGTGAGCGCGGTGGCCGAGGTTCCCGCGGACGCCGTCGGCGAGCCGATGTTCCGCATCCTCAAGGGCGCCCCCACCGACCAGGACATCGCCGCGCTCGTGGCGGTGCTCGCCGCGGCCGCCGCCTCGGCGCCCGCGGGTGGCCAGGACGGCCCGCGCGACAGCTGGGGCACCGCGACGCTGATGCACCGGGGTACCTCCCCGTTCTCGCCGTACGCGTATCCGATGCTGTCGCACCTGCGCTGACGCGGGTGACCCGACTGGTTCTGGCGTCGGCGTCCCCCGCCCGGCTCGGAGTACTGCGCACGGCGGGCATCGATCCCGTCGTGCGGGTCTCCGGGGTGGACGAGGACGCCGTCGCCGCGGCGCTGCCCGCCGGTACGTCACCGGAGGGCATCGTCGTCGCCCTGGCCCGTGCCAAGGCGCTCGACGTCGCCGCCACGATTCCCGAACTCGCCGAGGACTGCGTGGTCGTCGGCTGTGATTCCATGCTGCTCGTCGACGGGCAGCTCCAGGGCAAACCGCACACCCCCGAGGTGGCGCGGGCGCGCTGGAAGGGCATGGCCGGACGCAGTGCCGACCTGCTCACCGGGCACTGCGTGCTACGCCTGCGCGCGGGCGAGATCGTCGCCGAGGCGGCCGAGTGCAGCGGTACCACCGTGCATTTCGCCGAGCCGGGCCCCGACGAGCTCGACGCCTACATCGCCACCGGCGAACCATTGCAGGTCGCCGGCGCGTTCACCCTCGACGGGCTGGGCGGCTGGTTCGTCGACCGCATCGACGGCGATCCCTCCAGCGTGATCGGGATCGGCCTACCGCTGCTGCGCAGGCTGCTCGAAGACGTCGGCGTCGGTGTCACACAGCTGTGGCGGGACGCGCGGGCCTGAGGGCGCGATCATCCGTTCTTCCCCAGCCGGTTGCGCGGCCCCGGCGGGCTGCGCGGCCACTTCCTCGCCGTAGGTGAGTTCCAGCCGGGCCGTGCACAGTTCCGGCTCGGTGAACGGGTGCAGCTGCACCCCGATCCGGCCGCGGGCGCCGTTGCGCTCGAGCACTTCGCGCATGAGTCCCAGATGCACGCCGCACACCACCTCGGAGTGCGAGCGGGCCAGTTCGCGCAGCGGGCAGGCGGTGAGGGTGATTCCCACGTGTTCGGCGGTCTCCCCGACCGGGTCCTTCTCCGGCGCGAAGCCCAGTTCCGACATCAGCGACATGGTGATGTCGCGCGCGTCGGCCAGCGATTCCACCGGCTGGGCGCCGATGTCCATCCGCGCGCCCCAGGCGCGGCCCGCCTCGACGGCGGCCGCCGAGCGGGTGATCGGATCGGGGCCGAGATGGTCGGCCAGCACCTGGGCCAGTTCCTGGTATCCCACCGATCGCTGGACCGCGCGATAGCCGATGCGCGGACGGCCGCGACCGCGGGGCGGCTGCTGGAACTGGCGCACCAGCGATTCGCGGGTGAGGACGTCGAGGTGGAAGCGCACGGTGGTGACGTGCTGTCCGGTGATCCTGGCCAGTTCCTGGGCGTCGAGGGGCTCGGTGGCGCCACGTAGGATCGCGAGCAGTCGCCGCCGCGGCCAAGAATCGGACATAGCTCACCCCTCCTCTCCAGAGACTTTATCGGACGCAAGTGCGCTTTATTCGTCCATTGTGTCGATTCGTGATGCGCCACCACACACTTACCATCGGCTGCGACCCAGCTACAGCCGCACCCACCCAACTCGCGTGAAGGACCACACCGTGCCCGTCGCCCCGGATCCGCACCCCGCCTTCGGTTCCTACGCAGCCCCGCATCGATTGGTAACCACAGAATGGCTGTCCGCAAACATCGGCGTGCCGGGTTTGAAGATCATCGAGTCCAACGATGACATCCTGCTCTATGACATCGGGCATGTCCCCGGCGCGGTCAAGATCGACTGGCGTGGCGATCTCAGCGACCCCGTGACCCGCGATTACATCGACGGACCGCGTTTCACGGCGCTGATGCGCGCCAAGGGCATCGCCCGCGACGACACCGTGGTGATCTACGGCGACCGCGGCAACGCCCAGGCCGCGCACACCGCCTGGATCTTCACCCTGTTCGGGCACGAGGACGTGCGCCTGCTCGACGGCGGCCGCGACGCGTGGATCTCCGAGGAACGCGACACCACGTTCGACCTGCCCCACCTGGTCGCGGGCGACTATCCCGAGGTCGAACGCGACGACAGCACCGCGCGCGCCTTCCGCCAGGAGGTGCTCGACCGGCTCGGCGCCCCGCTGGTGGACGTGCGCTCGGTCCAGGAGTACTCCGGCGAGCTCGAGGACAAGCCGCTGAAGCAGGAGTACGCGACGCTGCGCGGCGGTCACGTGCCGACCGCGGTCAACATCCCCTGGACATCGGCCGCGACTTCGGACGGAAGATTCCGCTCGCGCGCCGAGCTCGACGAGGTCTACGGGGAGCTGGCCGCGGCGGATCTGGTGGTCTACAGCCGGGTCGGCGAGCGGTCCAGCCACACCTGGTTCGTCCTGACCTTCCTGCTCGGCCGCAGGTCAGTGCGCAATTACGACGGGTCGTGGATCGAGTGGGGCAACTCGGTCGGACTACCCGTGACCCAGGGCGCCGAGCCGGGCGTGGCGAACCAGATGATTTGAAACATGTTCACATCACAGCCCGGCGCGTAGTGTGACCTGCGACCTACTCGACGGTAGGGCTAGCCGAGTTCGAGCTGGGTTGGCACACTGCCTACACTCGCCCGAGACGAAAGTTGTCGATCCCGGGCACGGGGCCTGTACGGCGACCCGTCCCCCGAAGCGACCAAAGAATGCACACAGGAGGCTCAGTGCCCAGCCATGCCAGCGCACGGATCACGAAGGTACTCGTAGCTAACCGCGGCGAGATCGCGGTCCGCGTGATCCGGGCTGCCAAAGACGCGGGAATCACCAGTGTCGCGGTCTACGCCGAGCCCGATGCCGACGCTCCCTTCGTGAAGCTCGCCGACGAGGCGTTCGCCCTCGGCGGTCAGACCTCGGCCGAGTCGTACCTCGTGTTCGACAAGATCCTCGACGCCGCGGCCAAGTCCGGCGCCGACGCGATCCACCCGGGTTACGGCTTCCTCTCCGAGAACGCCGACTTCGCCCAGGCCGTCCTCGACGCCGGGCTCATCTGGATCGGCCCCTCGCCGCAGTCCATCCGCGACCTCGGCGACAAGGTCACCGCGCGCCACATCGCCGAGCGCGCCAAGGCGCCGATGGCCGCCGGTACCAAGGACCCGGTCAAGAACGCCGACGAGGTCGTCGCGTTCGCACAGGAATACGGCGTTCCGGTCGCCATCAAGGCGGCGTTCGGTGGCGGTGGCCGCGGCATGAAGGTCGCGCACACCATCGAGGAGATCCCCGAGCTGTTCGAGTCGGCCACCCGTGAGGCCATCGCCGCCTTCGGCCGCGGCGAGTGCTTCGTCGAGCAGTACCTGGACAAGGCCCGCCACGTCGAGGCCCAGGTCATCGCCGACCAGCACGGCAATGTCGTCGTCGCCGGTACCCGCGACTGCTCGCTGCAGCGCCGCTTCCAGAAGCTCGTCGAGGAGGCGCCCGCGCCGTTCCTGTCCGACGACGTGCGCGCCAAGATCCACGACTCCGCCAAGCGCATCTGCCGCGAGGCCGGCTACTACGGCGCGGGCACCGTGGAGTACCTGGTGCAGGGCGAGACCGTGTCGTTCCTCGAGGTGAACACCCGTCTGCAGGTGGAGCACCCGGTCACCGAGGAGACCGCGGGCATCGACCTGGTGCGTCAGCAGTTCGCCATCGCCAACGGCGAAGAGCTCTCGATCAAGGAAGACCCCACTCCGCGCGGTCACTCCTTCGAGTTCCGGATCAACGGTGAGGACGCCGGTCGCGGCTTCCTGCCCGCCCCCGGCCCGGTCACCGTCTACTCCGAGCCCACCGGCCCCGGCGTGCGTGTCGACTCCGGCGTGGTCGCGGGCAGCGTCATCGGCGGTCAGTTCGACTCCATGCTGGCCAAGCTGATCGTCACCGGCGAGAACCGCATGCAGGCACTGCAGCGGGCCCGCCGCGCGCTGGCTGAGTTCCAGGTCGACGGTCTGGCCACGGTCATCCCGTTCCACCGCGCGATCGTCGAGGATCCGGCCTTCGTCGGCAACGGTGAAACCTTCGAGGTCTACACCAAGTGGATCGAGAACGAGTGGAAGAACACCGTCGAGCCGTTCACCCCCGGTGGCGCGCCCGCCGAGGACGACGAGGATCTGCCCCGGCAGAAGGTCGTCGTCGAGGTCGGTGGCCGTCGCGTCGAGGTGTCGCTGCCCGGTCAGTTCACCCTCGGTGGTGGCGCCGCCGGTTCGGCCGGTAACGGTGTCGTCCGCAAGAAGCCGAAGGCGCGCAAGCGCGGCGGCGCGGGCGGCGGCGCGGCCTCCGGTGACGCGGTCACCGCGCCCATGCAGGGCACCGTGGTCAAGGTCGCCGTCGAAGAGGGTCAGTCCGTCGAGGCGGGCGATCTGATCGTGGTGCTCGAGGCCATGAAGATGGAGAACCCGGTCAACGCGCACAAGGCCGGTGTGGTCACCGGGCTGTCCGTCGAGGCGGGTGCCGCGATCACCCAGGGCACCGTCCTGGCGGAGATCAAGTAGAACGTGGTCACGCGAAGGGCGCCGGTTTCCGACCGGCGCCCTTCGCTGTTTCCGGCCACGCCGGGATCGGTCCCGCTACCCGGCGTTGCGCTGGGGTCGCGCGGATGAACGGCGGTTGAAGACCACCGCCCCGCCAGCGCGTCCACCCGGTTCGGGCCTATCGTGAACGAGTGTCCAGCGCTGTCTCGAACGATCAGGATTCATCGACGCCCCCGGCCACCGTCGCCGAGGTGATCCAGGCGCGGCGCGCGTCGGGTCTGCGCGCGGACGGCCATCGGCTCGCCCTGGTGATCGAGGGTGGCGGCAGTCGCGGGGTGTACTCCAGCGGCATGGTGCAGGCGCTCGAGGAACTCGGGCTCGCGGGGATCTTCGACGCGGTCTACGGCACCTCGGCGGGTGCGATCAACGGTGCCTGGCTGCTGTGCGGGCGCGCGGCGACGGGGATGCGGTCGTGGACCGATCCGGCGATCATGCGCCGGGTGGTCGACCCCGTGCGGGTGCTGCGCGGACGGCCGGTCTTCGATCTGCACTACCTCGTGCACCGGGTCTACGACGGCATCGAGCCGATGGACTTCCCGGCGATCCTGGCCAACCCCACCACCCTGCACCCGATCGCGACGGATATCCGGACCGGGCAGTCGGTGGACCTCGCACCCCACATCGTCGACAAAACCACCCTGCTGACCGCGCTACGGGCCTCCGCGGGCCTGCCCCTGCTCGCCGGTCCACCCGTCCCCCTCGGCGACAGCAGCTACTTCGACGGCGGCCTCACCGAAACCGTCCCGATCCGCACGGCGGTCCGCGCGGGCGCCACCCACGCCCTGGTCCTGCGCACCCGCCGCACCGACGAACTCCGCCCACCCGCACCCCTGCTGCACCGCGTGGTCGGCGGCGGCTACATGCGCGCCGTCGCGCCCGGCGCCTACCGGGCCTGGTCGCAGCGCCCCGGCCAGCAGGCCGTCGAGGACCGCTTCCTGGCCGACCTCGGCGACCGCGTCCTCCAGATCCACCCGCCCGCCGCCGCCCCACCCGTCGACAGCGCCGCCCGCGACACCGACCTCCTGGCCCGCGCCCTCGACCTCGGCCGCACCGCCGTCCACACCCTCCTCGGCACCACCATCGACCCGACCCCGGCTCTGGACGCCTGAGAAGTCACCGCCGCCAGAGCAGGGTGATCCGCCTCCGGGACGGGGACGGGCGTCGTCGCGCGGAGCTCGGCCCTCTAGGCTGCTGGGCGTGGAACCGATCGAGATCAACGCGGGCGCCTGGTATCTGCGCGCCCTGCGGGCCGACGAGCGCATCGACGACCGGCCCGCCCTGGCCGACGGCGGCATCACCGATCCGGACTACGTGACGACCCGCTCGGCGCAGTGGGCCGACGAGACGCACTTCTCCTGGGCGGTGTGCGTGCCGACGACCGCCGAACTGGTCGCCGAGATCGGCGTGACTCCCGGCCCCGACGACACCGCGACCGTCACCGGCTGGGCCCGGCCGGGCGAGGACGAGGCCCTCGCGGCCGGACTCACCTCGGTCCACCGCTTCGTCGCGGGCGCCCTGGGACTCACACCCACCAGCTGAGGTCTACCCCTTCTCCCGCAGCAGCACCGCGTCCAGCGCGTCCACCGCGCGCTCCAGCTCCTCCTCGGTGACCGTCAGCGGCGGCCGGAACCGGATTCCGCGATCACCGGAACCGAGCAGCAGCACATGCTGACGTTCCCGCATCGCCGTCACCACCCGCTCCCGCAGGTCGTGGTCGGCCAGCGTGATCGCGCACATCAGCCCGCGGCCGCGCACCTCGCTCACCTTGTCCGGATGCGCGGCGGCGAGCTGGCCCAGCTGGTCGAGCAGGAACGCGCCGAGCGGGCCGACCCGCTGGATCACCCGGTACTGTTCCAGCACTTCGAGAATGCGTCGCGTGCGCACCATGTCGGTGAGATTGCCACCCCAGGTGGAGTTGAGCCGCGAGCTCACCCGGAAGACATTGTCGACGATCTCGTCCACGCGCCCACCGGCCATGATCCCGCAGACCTGGGTCTTCTTCCCGAACGCGACCACGTCGGGTTCCACCCCGAGCTGCTGGTAGGCCCAGGTCGTGCCGGTCATCCCGACCCCGGTCTGCACCTCGTCGAGGACGAACAGCGCGTCGTTGGCGTGACACAGCCGCTGCATCGCGCCGAGGAACTGCGGGCGCAGATGCCGGTCGCCACCCTCGCCCTGGATCGGTTCGGCGATGAAGCAGGCGATGTCGTGCGGATGCGCGGCGAAGGCCCGCTCGGCCTGGGCCAGCGATGCGGCCTCGAGCGCCGCGATATCGGGTCCGGCGAAGGTGTGCGGGGTGTCGATGCGCGGCCAGTCGAACTTCGGGAAGCGCGCGGTCTTGACCGGATCGGTGTTGGTGAGCGACATCGTGTAGCCGCTGCGGCCGTGGAAGGCGCCGGTCAGGTGCAGCACCTTGGTACCGAGTTCAGGTGCGCGACCGTGCAGTTCGTTGTGCCGCGACTTCCAGTCGAAGGCCACCTTCAGCGCGTTCTCCACCGCCAGCGCACCGCCGTCGACGAAGAACAGATGTGGCAGCCGGGGATCGCCGACGACGCGGGCGAAAGTCTCCACGAAGCGGGCCATCGCGACGGTGTAGATGTCGGAGTTGCTGGGTTTGTTCATGGCGGCCGTGGCCAGCTCGGCGCGGAAACGCTCGTCGCCGGCCAGCGCGGGATGGTTCATCCCCAGGGCATTGGAGGCGAAGAAGCCGAACATGTCCAGATAGGCGGTGCCGTCGCGTTCGTCGATGAGCGTGCGGCCATGCGACTTGTGCAGGTCGAGCACAAGATCGAAGCCGTCCGCGAGGATGTGCGAGGACAGGATTTCACTGACCCGGTTGGCGGGGGTGACCGCCGCGCCGGGGCGCTCCAGTTCGATGGTCACACTGCCGAGGATACGCAAATATTTACGGAACCTCTACGCAATGGCGGAACAATTACGAAGAATCGTTACCTGTCATAGAATGTCTGCAGAATGATGGTGCTGCGCGTGCGCACATTGGCGGTGGCCCTGATCTCGGCGAGCAACTGCTCGAGATGCCGCGGCGAGGCCACCCGCACCAGCAGGACGTAACTCTCCTCGCCCGCCACCGAGTGGCACGCCTCGATGCCGGGAATGTGCTGCAACAATGCGGGCGCGTCATCGGGCTGGGAGGGGTCGAGAGGAGTGATCGCGACGAACGCCGACAACAGGTGCCCGAGCGCCTCGGGATCGACATGGGCCGCGTATCCGCGGATCACCCCGCGCGCTTCGAGTCTGCGCACCCGCGACTGCACCGCCGAGACCGAGAGGCTGGCCTTCTCCGCCAGATTCGACAACGTGGCGCGACCATCGGCCATCAGTTCCCTGATCAATAGTCGGTCGATGTCGTCGAGCTGGGGTCTAGCCGGTGAATCCGCCATCAGCGAAGGCTAACCCAGCGCGGGGGTTGCGCGGGGAAAACTTCTTTCTGTTCCCCACCGAAATTCGCCGAACTTTTCCGTGAGTCGTACCAACCAGCAGAAGGTGAGCAAGATGATCGACACCGTGACCGAGCACTTCTCCGAACAGCTGGCGCTGCGGGCCAGGGCCCTGCTGCACGGACTCGGCGCGAGCGTCCCCGAACCCGGTGCCCTGCAGGCCCGCACCCCGATCTCCGGTGGCGTCCTGCTCTCGCTGACCCCCGACACGCCCACCACCGTCGACACCGCGATCGGCCGCGCCGCCGGGGCGTTCCAGGGCTGGCGCACGGTCCCGGCACCGGTGCGGGCCGCGCTGGTGCGCAGACTCGCCGAGCTACTCGTCACCCACCAGCGTGAGCTGGCCGAACTGGTGACGCTCGAGGCGGGCAAGATCGGCGCCGAGGCACTGGGCGAGGTGCAGGAGATGATCGATGTCTGCGAGTTCGCGATCGGCCTGTCGCGCCAGCTCTACGGCGCGACAATGCCTTCCGAGCGCCCCGGGCACCGGCTCATGGAGACCTGGCATCCGCTCGGCGTGGTCGGGGTGATCTCGGCGTTCAACTTCCCGGTGGCGGTCTGGGCGTGGAACACCGCCATCGCGCTGGTCTGCGGGGACACCGTGGTGTGGAAGCCGTCGGACACCACCCCGCTGACCGCGCTGGCCTGCCACACGCTGCTGCGTCGCGCGGCGGTCGAGGTGGGCGCCGATCCCGAAGTGCACCAACTGGTTCTGGGCGGCGCGCAGGTGGGCGCGGTGCTGGTCGACGATCCGCGCGTGGCGCTGCTCAGTGCCACCGGCTCGGTGCCGATGGGTGCCGCGGTGGCGCCGCGGGTGGCGGCCCGCTTCGGCCGCTGTCTGCTGGAGCTGGGTGGCAACAACGCCGCGATCGTCGCGCCCAGTGCCGATCTGGATCTGGCGGTGCGCGGCATCGTCTTCGCGGCCGCGGGGACGGCGGGTCAGCGGTGCACCTCGCTGCGCCGGTTGATCGTGCACCGCTCGATCGCCGACGAGCTGGCCGAGCGGCTCGTCGCCGCGTACAACCAGCTGCCCGTGGGCAATCCGCTCGACGACGGCGTGCTCGTCGGGCCACTGATCAGCGAACGCTCCTACACCGCGATGCAGGAGGCGCTCACGCGCGCCGAAGCCGACGGTGGCGAGAACCTGTGCGGTGGCGAACGCGTCGAGATCATCGGCCCCGACGCCTATTACGTGCAGCCCGCCGTGGTACGCATGCCCACCCAGACCGCGCTCGTGCGTGAGGAGACCTTCGCGCCGATCCTCTACGTGCTCACCTATGACGACATCGACACCGCCATCGCGCTCAACAACGATGTGACCCAGGGCCTGTCGTCGGCGATCTTCACCCGCGACCAGCGCGAGGCGGAGCTGTTCCTGGCCGAATCCGACTGCGGCATCGCCAATGTCAACATCGGCACCTCCGGCGCGGAGATCGGCGGGGCCTTCGGCGGTGAGAAGCACACCGGCGGCGGGCGCGAATCCGGGTCCGACTCCTGGAAGGCCTATATGCGCCGGGCCACCAATACCGTCAACTACTCCACCGAGCTGCCGCTGGCCCAGGGCATTCATTTCGGCTGATCAGCCAGCCGATTTCGCCATTCCCGCCACCACGTGTACAGTGGTGTTTACGACGCGGGATGGAGCAGCTCGGTAGCTCGCTGGGCTCATAACCCAGAGGTCGCAGGTTCAAATCCTGTTCCCGCTACTACGACGAAGGCCCCGGAGTTTCGACTCCGGGGCCTTCGTCGTTTCCGGGCCCGCTAGCCGGCGCCCAGACGCAGCGTCCAGTTGCCCCGGTGATGCAGCCGGGTGATACCGGCGGGCGGAACATCGATGCGCCAGAACGACTTCGGGGGCGCGTCGAGCACCACCAGCAGCGCGGCCCTGATCACCGCGGGATGGGTCACCGCGATCGTGTCGTGTCCGGCCGAGGCGATCTCGGCCAGCCAGAACCGCACCCGTTCCACCAGGTCGGTCACCGATTCGCCACCGTGCCCGCGGAATTCCGGGTCGGTCAGCCAGGCGAAGAGCTGATCCTGTGCCAGCGCGCCCATCTCGCTGCCGCGCCACGAGCCCGCGTCCAGATCCCGTAATCGGTCGTCCTGCTCGCCGACCAGTCCCAGCGCCTCGGCGGTCGCGCGGGCCCGTCGCTCCGGGCCGGTGCGCACGCGCGCGCCGGTCAGCGGCGAACAGCCGCGCAGCGCGGCCAGCCCCGACTCGTCCAGGGGTTCGTCAACAGGGAATCGCGCCTTCCGTACCGCCTCGGTAAGGCCATGGCCGACCAGGTCGACTCTCAGCACCGTTTGCACGAGAGTTCAGCGTAGCTGCGGCACGGATCATGGTGTGACCCCGCACACCCTTCGCGCCGGGGGACGTTCGTGACCAGCGTTTTCGCGGTTCACCGGATCTGTCGGTGGGCCGGTGCACACTGGAACCCATGGATCGCTTCTCCCCCGCCACCGCGCAGTGGTTCGACGGCGCCTTCGCCGGGCCCACCGCCGCGCAGCTCGGCGCGTGGAAAGCCATCGCCGACGGGGAGAACACGCTGGTCATCGCGCCCACCGGGTCGGGAAAGACGCTGTCGGCGTTCCTGTGGGCGATCGATCAGCTGGCCACCCGTGAACCACCGGAGACGCCGGGTACCTCCGTGCTCTACGTGTCGCCGTTGAAGGCCCTGGCCGTCGACGTGGAGCGCAATCTGCGGGCGCCGCTGGTGGGTGTCACCCAGACGGCCAAACGGCTCGGCCTGGAGCCGCCGGCGATCTCGGTCGGCGTGCGTTCCGGCGACACCACCCCGGCCCAGCGCCGCGCCATGCAGCGCACCCCGCCCGACATCCTCATCACCACGCCCGAGTCGCTGTTCCTGCTGCTCACCTCCGCCGCGCGGGAAACCCTCGCCCGGGTGCACACGGTGATCGTCGACGAGGTGCACGCCATCGCGGGCACCAAGCGCGGCGCGCATCTGGCGTTGTCGCTGGCCCGGCTCGACCAGCTCACCGAGCGCCCGGCCCAGCGCATCGGGCTCTCGGCGACGGTGCGGCCCGCCGAGGAGGTGGGGCGGTTCCTGGTCGGTTCGGCGCCCATCACCATCGTGCGCCCGCCCGCGCCCAAGACCTTCGACCTGTCGGTGCGGGTGCCGGTGGCGGACATGACCGCGCCCGAGGAGTCCGATCAGCCCGGGTCCATCTGGCCACATGTCGACGAGGCGATCGTCGACCTGGTGCTCGACCACCGTTCCTCGATCGTGTTCGCGAACTCGCGGCGCCTGGCCGAACGGCTCACCGCCCGGCTCAACGAGGCCTACGCGACACGGCTGGGCGAGCCGGTGGAGACCGAGCACGCGCCACCCGCCCAGCTGGGTCCCTCGACCGAGGTCATCCACGGCGCCGATCATCTGCTGGCCAGGGCTCATCACGGGTCGGTCAGCAAGGAGCAGCGCGCGATCATCGAGGACGATCTCAAGAGCGGGCGGCTGCGCTGTGTGGTCGCCACGAGCAGTCTCGAACTCGGCATCGACATGGGCGCGGTGGATCTGGTGGTGCAGGTCGAGGCGCCGCCGTCGGTGGCCAGCGGGTTGCAGCGGGTGGGGCGGGCCGGGCATCAGGTGGGTGAGGTGTCGCGGGGTGTGCTGTTCCCCAAGCATCGCACCGATGTCATCCACTGCACCGTCGCGGCCCAGCGCATGCTCACCGGCGAGATCGAACTGCTCCAGATCCCCACCCACCCGCTCGACATCCTGGCCCAGCAGACCGTGGCCGCCTGCGCGCTGGAACCCCTCGACGTGGACGGCTGGTTCGACACCGTCCGCGCCACCGGCAGCTACGCCGCCCTCCCGCGTTCGGCCTACGAGTCCGTGCTCGACCTGCTGGCCGGGCGCTACCCCTCCGACGAGTTCGCCGAGCTGCGCCCCCGCGTGGTGTGGGACCGCGACGCGGGCACCCTCACCGGCCGTCCCGGTGCCCAGCGCCTGGCCGTCACCTCCGGCGGCGCCATCCCCGACCGTGGCATGTTCGCGGTGTTCATGGTGGGCGAAAAGGCTTCGCGGGTGGGCGAACTCGACGAGGAGATGGTCTACGAGTCGCGCGTGGGCGATGTCTTCGCGCTCGGGGCCACCAGCTGGCGCATCGAGGAGATCACCTTCGACCGCGTGCTCGTCTCCCCGGCCTTCGGCCTGCCCGGCCGCCTGCCGTTCTGGCATGGTGACGGTTTGGGCCGTCCCGCCGAACTGGGCGCGGCGCTGGGTGAATTCGTGCGGTCGGCGGGTCAGGTGCCTGCCGATGATCTGACGCGCATCGTCGCGGGGATGGGCGCGGAGGCGGCGGTGGCCGAGCTGGGCAAGCCCGCGATGCGGCTCGATCAGATGGTGCGGACCGCCGGGCTGGACCAGAACGCGACGGCGAATCTGGTGGGGCTGCTGGAGGAACAGCGCGGGGCGACGGGACAGTTGCCGACGGATCGCACCTTGATCGTCGAGCGATTCCGGGACGAGCTCGGGGACTGGCGGCTGGTGCTGCACTCGCCGTTCGGTACCCCGGTGCACGCGCCGTGGGCGCTGGCGGTGGGTGCGCGCTTGCAGGAACGGTTCGGGGTGGATGCCGCGCCGACGGCCTCCGACGACGGCATCGTGGTGCGGCTGCCCGACACCACCGACGAACCGCCCGGCGCGGAGCTGTTCGTCTTCGAGCCCGACGAGATCGACGACATCGTCACCGAGCAGGTCGGCGGTTCGGCACTGTTCGCCTCCCGCTTCCGCGAATGCGCTGCCCGCGCGCTGCTGCTGCCGCGCCGCGACCCGGGCAAACGCGCGCCGCTGTGGCAGCAGCGCCAGCGCTCGGCCCAATTGCTGGATGTGGCACGCAAATTCCCGCAATTCCCGATCCTGTTGGAGACCGTGCGCGAATGCCTGCGCGACGTCTACGACCTGCCCTCGCTGCGCGACCTGCTGACCAGACTGGCCCGCCGCGAGATCCGCCTGATCGATGTCGAGACCGCCACCCCGTCCCCGTTCGCCAATGCCCTGCTGTTCTCCTACATCGGCCAGTTCCTCTACGACGGCGACAGCCCCCTGGCCGAACGCCGCGCCGCCGCCCTCGCCCTGGACTCCAGCCTGCTCGCCGAACTCCTCGGCCGCGTGGAACTGCGCGAACTCCTCGACCCCGCCGTCCTCACCCTGACCGAACGCGAACTCCAGCGCCTCACCCCCGAACGCCATGCTCGCGACGCCGAGGGCCTGGCCGACCTGCTGCGACTCCTCGGCCCCCTCACCCCCACCGAAGCCGCCGCCCGCTGCGTCCCGCGTTCCGGGAGCACCACGGCGGAGGCCGGCCCGGCTACGCTCGCCGATTTCGACGCACCGGCCTGGTTCGCGGAACTGCGGGATTCCCGCCGCGCACTGGAGGTTTCGTTCGCGGGGAAGACATGGTGGGTGGCGATCGAGGACGCGGCACGACTGCGTGACGCGCTCGGCGTGCCCCTGCCGATCGGGGTGCCGCAGGCATTCATCGAACCGGTGCCCGATCCGCTCGGTGACCTCGTCGGCCGCTACGCCCGCACCCACGCTCCCTTCACCACCACCGACGTGGCCGCCAGATTCGGTCTCGGCACGGCGGTGGCGACCACCGCACTGCACCGGCTGCTGGCCGAGAAACGCGTGGTGGAAGGGGAATTCACCCCCGAGACCGCGGGCACCGAATGGTGTGACGCGCAGATCCTGCGCCGGCTGCGCCGCCGCTCCCTGGCCGCGGCCCGGCACGAGGTCGAGCCGGTCGCCACCGCCGCCTTCGCCCGCTTCCTGCCCGCCTGGCAGCATGTCGGCTCCGGCGAACTGCGCGGTATCGACGGCGTGGCCACGGTCGTGGAACAGCTCGCGGGCGTGCCGATTCCGGCTTCGGCCTGGGAGTCACTCATCCTGCCGATGCGCGTGCGCGACTACAGCCCGGCCTACCTCGACGAACTCATGGCCACCGGCGAGGTGATCTGGTCCGGCCACGGCGCCATCACCGCCCGCGACGGCTGGATCGCCCTGCACCTGGCCGACCAGGCCCCCTTCACCCTGCCCCCGCCCGACCCGATCGACCCCACCGACACCCAACTGTCCCTGCTGGCCGCGATGGGCGCCCAGTTGGAGCCACGCCCCCGGCCTGCCCCACCGGTCGACCTCGACAGTGCGGAACCCGTTACCCAGGGCACCACCACACATCGCGAAGTCCGTCGCCCCGGCGATCCGCCCGACACCGAGGCCACTCCCGCGAGCCGGGCCCGCAGCACCCCGACACACATCGCGCGCCCGACCAACACCGATGCCAGCCCCGCGAGCCGGGCCCGCAGCAGCCGGTCGCACATCGCCGGTCCAGCCGATGCCGAGGCCGGCCTCGATCCGGTGCGTGCGGACACCGCGCCGGTCGCCGGGGACGCGGCGGTGGTCTCCCTGCCGCCCACGCTCAGTGGCGGCGGCGCGTACTTCTTCCGCCAGCTCTCCGACGCCACCGGCCTGCTCGACGACAAGGCCGCCGGGGACGCGCTCTGGCAGCTGGTCTGGGCCGGATACGTCTCCGGTGACACCTTCGCCCCGGTGCGCGCACTGCTCTCCGGCACCGCCCGCTCCACCACCGCGCACCGCACGCCGCGTCGTGCGCCACGCGGTCGTGCCTATCTGCCCCGCGCCGCGATGCCGACCCGCTCGGGTCCGCCCTCCCTCGCCGGGCGCTGGTCCATCCTCCCGGAACGCGTGCAGGACAACACCGTTCGCGCCCACGCCACCGCCGACCAGCTCCTCGAACGCTACGGCGTGCTCACCAGGGGCTCTGTCCAGAACGAGGGCGTGCCGGGTGGGTTCGCACTGATGTACCGGGTGCTCACCGAATTCGAGGACCGGGGCCGCTGCCGGCGCGGCTATTTCGTCGACACCCTCGGCGGCGCCCAGTTCTCCACCACCGACACCGTCGACCGGCTGCGCTCCTTCGACACCGACCGCAGTACCGTCCGCGCCGAGACCACACTGGCGCTGGCGGCCTGCGATCCCGCGAACCCGTATGGCGCCGCGCTGCCGTGGCCCAAGGGCGAGGCCGATGGCGGGCACCGGCCGGGCCGCAAGGCGGGCGCGCTGGTGGTACTCGTCGGCGGCGAACTCGTGCTCTACCTCGAACGCGGCGGCAAGACCCTGCTCACCTTCACCGAGGACCCCGGCCTGCGCCGGGCGGGGGCCATGGCGCTGGCCGGGCTGGTCCACGAGCGGCGCGTGGAGTCACTGGTGATCGACAAGGTGAACGGTGACACCGTGCACGGCAACACCTTCGCCGATTTCCTCGTGGAAGCCGGTTTCGCGGTCACCCCGCGCGGCCTGCGACTACGCAGGCAGGTGTAGCCGGATGCCCGAGGGCGACACCGTCTTCCGCACCGCCGAGCGGCTGCGCACGGCCCTGGCCGGAACCACCCTGACCCGCAGCGACTTCCGGGTTCCCCGCTTCGCGACCGTCGATCTGGTGGGCGAGCTGGTCACCGAGGTCGGCAGCTACGGCAAACACCTGTTCATCCGCACCGACCGGGCCAGCATCCACAGCCATCTCAAGATGGAAGGCGAATGGCGGGTGTTCCACTGCGGCCAGCGCTGGACCAAGCCTCGCGTCACCGCCCGCGCGGTGCTGTCCAATGACGAGGTCGAGGCGGTCGGGTTCTCGCTGGGCATCCTCCAGGTGCTGCCGCACGCGGAGGAACACACCGTCATCGATCACCTCGGTCCCGACCTGCTCGGCGAGAACTGGGACCCCGCGCAAGCCCTGCACCGGCTCAGCGAATACCCCCGTCGCGCAATCGGTCTCGCCCTCCTCGACCAGCGGAACCTGGCGGGTATCGGCAATATCTACCGCAGCGAGATCTGCTTCCTGCGCCGCGTGCACCCCGCCGCCCCGGTCGGCGACATCCCCGATCTGCCCGCCCTGGTCGACGAATCGCACCGCGTCCTCACCAAAGCCGCCCACCAACCGCCCTGGCGGCCCATGGTCTACGGCCGCACCCGCCGCCCGTGCCCCCGCTGCGGCACCACCATCGTCTCCCGTCTCCTCGGCGAAGACGACCCCGCCGACCGCATCACCCAGCGCGAACGCGGCATCTACTTCTGCCCGCGCTGCCAACCGGAACCCGCCACGACGCGCTGAGCCATTGCGTCGCACCGGCACCACGACGCATCACCGATCCTGCGGCACCGGCTCCAGCAATTGCGGCCGGGGTTCGGGCGCCGCCGCCCGCAACGCGTCGGCGGAGATGTCATCGGGCTGGGTCTGCGACTCGATCTCCGCGCGCACCCGCGCCTGGTACGTGGTCACCTCCCGGTCGATATCGTCGCTGTCCCAGCCGAGTACCGGCGCCACGAGATGGGCGACCTGTTCGGCGCAGTGCGCTCCCCGGTCGGCGTATTCGATCGAGATGCGGGTGCGGCGGGCCAGGATGTCGTCGAGGTGCAGAGCGCCCTCGGCGGCCGCCGCGTAGACAGCTTCGACCTGCAAGTAGGAGGGCGCGTCGGTGATCGGTTGCAGGAGTTCGGGTTTGCCCGCCGCGTAGGCGAGCACCTCGTCGACCAGCGAGCCGTAGCGATCGAGCAGGTGGGTCATCCGGTACGGGTGCACGCCGTACTGTTCGGCCAGCTGCACGGTCTGGTTGACCAGTGCGAAGTAGCCGTCGGCGCCGAGCAGCGCCACCTTCTCGGTGATCGAGGGCGAGACCCGGGCCGGAATGTCCTGGGCCGCTTCGTCCATCGCGTCGGCGGCCATGACCCGGTAGGTGGTGTACTTGCCGCCCGCGATGCTCACCAGGCCGGGCGCGACCCGGGCGACCGCGTGTTCACGCGAGAGCTTGGAGGTCTCGTCGCTCTCCCCGGCCAGCAGCGGGCGCAGCCCCGCGTAGACGCCGTCGATGTCGGCGTGGGTGAGCGGGGTGACCAGCACCTCGTTGACCCGGGTGAGCAGATAGTCGATGTCGGCCTTGGTGGCGGCCGGATGCGCGAGGTCCAGATTCCAGTCGGTGTCGGTGGTGCCGATGATCCAGTGCGCGCCCCACGGGATGAGGAACAGTACCGAGGTGGCGGTGCGCAGGATGACGGCGGCATCGCTGACGATCCGGTCGCGCGGCACCACGATGTGCACACCCTTGGACGCTCGCACATGGAATCGCCCGCGTTGATGCGACAGACCCTGCACCTCGTCGGTCCACACGCCCGTCGCGTTGATCACCACATTCGCCCGCGCCTCGCCGGTGCGCCCGTCCTCGGTGTCGCGCAGCTTCACTCCGACCACCCGGTCGGCCTCGCGTAAGAGCCCGACGACCTGGGTGGAGGTGCGGATGACCGCGCCGTAGTGGGCGGCGGTGCGGGCCACGGTCATGGTGTGGCGGGCGTCGTCGACGACGGTGTCGTAGTAGGTGACACCGCCGATCATCGAGTTCCGGCGCAGGCCCGGCGCCAGTCGCATCGCGCCGTGCCGGGTCAGATGACGCTGGCCCGGAACGGATTTCGCGCCGCCCATGGTGTCGTAGAGGGTGAGCCCGGCGGCGACATACGGCCGCTCCCAGACGCGGTGGGTCAGCGGGTAGAGGAAGCGCAGCGGCTTCACCAGGTGCGGGGCCAGCGTCGACAGGGCCAGCTCCCGCTCCTTCAGCGCCTCCCTGACCAGCCCGAACTCGAGCTGTTCGAGATAGCGCAGGCCACCGTGGAACATCTTCGACGACCGGCTCGAGGTACCCGAGGCGAGATCGCGCGCCTCCACCAGCGCCACCGACAGGCCGCGGGTCGCGGCGTCCAGCGCGATGCCCGCGCCGACCACGCCACCGCCGATGACCAGCACGTCGAACTGTTCTTTCCCCAGCCGCTCCCAGGCCGCGCGGCGATGCTCGGGGCCGAGCTGCGCCGCACCGCCGCGGTCGCGTTTCGCACCGGCCACCAACTCGCCGGGATGGAGGAACGGGAACTCCGGTGTCTGCGCCATGCTCGACTCCTCGCCACCGGCCCGGTGGGCCGGTTCCAGTCGACAGTGTGGGTGCACGACGCGGTCGGGCGCCGCTGGGTACAGGCTAAACGTAGTGCCCGGTGGGCGCCGGGGGCCGCATCCGCGGGCCGCCGGGGCCGCACGCGTCGCACCGCAGTCCGCCACCCCGGTGGGTCCGGTTGGGTAACCTGCGGGGATGCGTCGCTATGTGGCCGCCATCGATCAGGGCACGACTTCGAGTCGGTGCATCGTCTTCGACCGGCACGGCCGGATCGTGGGAACCGCACAGCGGGAGCACCGCCAGATCTTCCCGAAACCCGGTTGGGTGGAACACGATCCGGTCGAGGTGTGGCGCAATACCGAGTGGGTGCTCGGCGCCGCGCTGGGCAACAGCGGCTGTTCGGCGGGCGACCTCGCCGCCATCGGAATCACCAATCAGCGCGAGACCACCGTGGTGTGGGACCGGGCCACCGGCGAGCCGGTCTACAACGCCATCGTCTGGCAGGACACCCGCACCGACCAGCTGTGCACCGAACTGGCGGGTGAGCAGGGCCCGCAGCGCTACGCCGAACGCACCGGACTGCCGCTGTCGACCTATTTCGCCGGGCCCAAGCTGCGCTGGATTCTCGACAATGTCGACGGCGTGCGGGCCCGCGCGCAGGCCGGTGACCTCTGTTTCGGCACCATGGACAGCTGGGTGCTGTGGAAACTCACCGGCGAGCACCTCACCGATGTCACCAATGCCTCGCGCACCATGCTCATGGACCTGCGCACGCTGCGATGGGACGCGCAGATCTGCGCGGAATTCGACATCCCGATGTCACTGCTGCCGGAAATCCGCAGTTCCTCGGAGGTCTACGCCGAGATCACCGCCGGACCGTTCGCGGGTGCGCCGGTGGCGGGCATCCTCGGTGACCAGCAGGCGGCCACCTTCGGGCAGGCGTGCCTGTCGCCCGGGGAGGCCAAGAACACCTACGGCACCGGCAATTTCATGCTGCTCAACACCGGCACCACCCCGGTGATCAGCAAGCACGGGCTGCTCACCACCGCCTGCTATCAGCTCGGCGACCAGCCCGCGGTCTACGCGCTGGAGGGTTCGATCGCCGTCACCGGCTCGCTGGTGCAGTGGCTGCGCGACAACCTGGGCATCATCGGCTCGGCCGAGGAGGTGGAACCGCTGGCCCGCAGCGTCGACGACAACGGCGGTGCCTACTTCGTGCCCGCCTTCTCCGGCCTGTTCGCCCCGCGCTGGCGCCCCGACGCGCGCGGGGTGATCGCCGGGCTCACCCGTTTCGTCACCAAGGCCCATCTGGCCAGGGCCGCACTGGAATCCACCGCCTTCCAGACCCGCGAGGTGGTCGACGCCATGCGCGCCGACGCCGCCGCCCAGCAGCTCGACCTGGAACTGACCACCCTCAAGGTCGACGGCGGCATGACCGGCAACGACCTGCTCATGCAATTCCAGTCCGACATCCTCGACGTCCCCGTCGTGCGCCCGGTCGTCCGCGAGACCACCGCCCTCGGCGCCGCCTACGCCGCGGGCCTGGCCGTCGGCTACTGGACCGGCCTCGACGACCTCCGCGCCAACTGGACCGCCGACCACACCTGGACCCCCACCATGCCCGACCCCGAACGCACCCAGCGCTACACCGAATGGAACAAGGCCGTCGAACGCACCTACAACTGGGCCTGACTCACCCCGCGAACCACCCCGGGATCAATGACTTCCGAGGTCGATCGTCAGGATCTTGACCACGGCGTGCACATCGCCGCGATCGCCTTCGGTCGTGTCGTTGCAGTACTGATAGTCGATTCGACCGGCACCGCTGATCTCGTAGTGGATCGTGCGCGAGTAGCCGACCCCCTTGGGACCGTGGTGCTTACCCCGGAGCACTGTCGAGGACCCGACGCGCGGCGGTTGTCCCGGGGCGATACGCTCCTGGCTCGGGGTCGCCGTCAGACATCGCCGCTCGACCGTGGCGCATCCACTTCGACGAAGTCGGACTCCGGGGCAGACCCGAGATGCACGGCACGCCGCGTCTCGTCACGCATCACAGCGGCGGTCGTGACCCACGCGTGGAGCACTTCACGCAGCGGTGCCGGATCCTCCGAAGCCACGGTCATCACTACCGCATTCCGGATCTCCGCCAGCGCTTCGGCCCGATCATCGGCATCGAATTCGGCCAGCCATGCCAACCCGCCCAGCTCCACCGGCGATGGCGATGACGTGCGTGCGAGGACTGCCTCCACGGCGAACAGCTGAGTGGTCACGGCCGCAGCCTCGTGCAACGCGGTGATGCGCTGTGCCGCGAGCATGATCAGCACCGAACCGTCGGTATCCCGCAGCGAGGCCGACGAGCGCTTGGCTTCATCCAGGAACTCGCGGCGTCGAGCGCCCGCTAGATCACTCACCTGATACATCGACATGCCACGATAATACCAGGATTATGGCATTGTCCGGCTAGCCCGCTGCCGTGGCCAGGCGGGTGATGGCTTCGGTGAGGGTGGGTTCGTCGGCGGTGGTGAAGCACATGCGCAGCGAGTGGCGGTAGGAGTCGGAGACGGCGAAGGCGGCGCCGGGGACGTAGGCGACGCCGGATTCGAGAGCGGTGGGGAGCAAGGTGGAGGTGTCGGTGCCGTCGGTGAAGTCGGCCCAGACGAACATGCCGCCGGTGGCGTCGGTGCAGCGGACGCGGTCGCCGAAGGTGGCGCGGGTGGCGGTGACCAGGGCCTTCGCCCGGGCGGCGTAGGTGGCGCGGATGGTGGCGACGTGGGCGTCGAGCCAGTCGGTATCGGTGAGCAGGGTGGCGGCGACCTGGTGGGTGAGGGCGGAGCCGCAGAGGTCGGCGCCCTGCTTGAGCAGTTCCACGGCGCGACAGACACGCTGCGGGGCGGTCATCCAGCCCACCCGCAGGGCGGGGGCGAGGATCTTGGAGACGCTGGACAGGCGGATCACCTGCGGCGAGTAGGACGCGACGGGGGCCGGGGCGGGCTGGTCGAACCAGAGTTCGCCGTAGGGGTCGTCCTCGATCACCCAGAAGCCGTGTGCCTCGGCGAGTTCCGCCAGCCGCTGCCGCCGCCGCGGCGACAGGGTGACACCACCGGGATTGTGGAAATTGGACACGGTGTGCACCACGGCGGGGCGTTCACCCGCGGCGAGCAGATCCTCCAGGACGTCCAGCCGCAGGCCGTCGTCGTCGAGCGGCACCGCGACGATGCGCGCACCGGCGGCCCGGAACACTTGCAGCGCACCGACATACGCCGGATCTTCCACGATCACGAGCGCGCCGGGATCGAGCAGCACCTCGGCCAGCAGCGACAGCGCCTGCTGCGAACCGTGGGTGACGAACACTTCCTCGACCGGCACCGACCGCCCGATCCGCGTGGACTCGCGGGCGGCGAGCACCTCGCGCAAGGCGGGCCAGCCGGGCGACTCGGTGTACTGCAGCACGGCCGGGTCGGCGAGCGCGGCCTGAGTGGCGGCGGCGATGCGCTCGCGCGGCATGAGCGCGGCGTCGGGCAGCCCACCCGCCAGGCTGATGACATCGGCGCGCGCGGTGAGTTTGAGCAGGTCACGAATCGCCGAGCTCTGCAGACCGGCGAGCTTGCCCGCCAGAGCGGGAGTGGTCGGCGACATGAGAACCTCCGGGTACGCCAGGGGACGCGATGCCCCACCATCGCATATCGCTGACCATGATGTGAAATTCCCGTCCCGGAATTTGAGATGCTACCGGGTCATGATGTGCTTGACCTGCCACTTCCCATCGATGTTGGAGGTGATGATCACCTGCGGGTAGGTGATCACCTCGCCGTCGGGATGCCATTCGCTCAGATCCACGTCGTACTGGCCCGGCAGGGTCTCGCGGATCTTCACACAGTGCTTGGCGCCGACCGGGATCTTGGAGTCGATGGCGCGCTGCAACCGGTCGGCCTGGGAGATGTCGCCGTCGGGCGAGGCGAACTCGCGCACCTTCGTGCCGGAACGCTCGACGTAGAAGGCGTACTGGAAGCCGAGGATCGCGCGGGCACCCGAGGTGGTGTCACCGGGACCGTTGCTCACCGTGATGGCCGGGTCGGTGGAGGCCGGGCACTCGAAGCCGGGAATCTGCGCGGCGGTGGTCGGCGCCGCGGTGGGCCCCGGATCCTCGCCGCCGCCCCGCTTGACCAGGGCGATCGTCGCCACCAGCGCGACCACGATGAGAACCGCCGCCACGGCACCGCCGATGAGCCACGGCAGCCGCTTGTCGGTCTCCTTCTCCTCGCTGACCGGCGCGACCGGGGTCTTGGGCGCCAGGCGCCGCGCGATCGGGTCGTCGGCCCAGGACAGGCCGGGCTCGGCGGGCGGCTTGGGGACGCCACCGTCGTCGTCCGGGCTGTTCCACCAGGCTTTTTCCTCGTCCTTGCGCTCCACGGGGGGGAGCGGCGGACGCGGCGTCTCCGGGGCGGACATCCGGACGGTCTCCGGCGCGGGCTGACGCACGATGTCGGCGTCGGGTTCCTGACGCGGCGCGGGCCGGTCGCGCCGGATCACCTCGGTGAGCTCACGGCCCGAGGCCACCGGCACCGAGTCACCGAACGGCGAGGCGTCGCGCTGCGGCGGCGCGGGCGGCGGAGTGGCTACGGCGTCACCGAACACCGACGTGGGTGCCGAACGCGGCGGCGTGGGCGGCACCGGAGGGCGGGCGGGCGGCTGCGCCACCGGCGGACCCGGCGGCGGCGCGACGGGCGGCGGACCGGAGACGGGCGCGCCGAACGGGCCCGGCGCACCGGCGGGCGGACCGAACGGACCGGGCGCGGCCGGTTGCCAGCCACGCTCGGGTAGCGCACCGGGCGCAGGCGGTGGCGTCGCGGCTACCGGACCACCGAACCCGGTGGACGCGTCGTCGACCGGTGGGCCGAATTCCCCGAAATCGTTCTCGTCACCTTCGGTGCCCAAGACCAATCCTTTCCCCAGGACACACGTGTGGGGCGGTCGTCAGCCGACCGCCCCACACGTCGTAGGTGTGTGTCAGTACTGGAGCGAGCCACCCCACTGAGTGGTGACACCAGCGACGTTCACCGTCTGAAGCAGCTCCCCCGGCACCGGCAGTGTAGCCTTCGCTGCCGCCTCGAGCGCGGCGGTGCCGCCCGGCTGCGCCTTGATCCAGTTCTCGACCGCCGCCTTGGCCAGATTGGCCTGGGTGGTGTCGAGAACGGTCACGGTGGTGTTGTCGGCCCGGCCGTCGCCACCGTTGAAGGTGGTGACCTTGACCGAGTTCTCGCCGACGTACTCCACCGAGACACCGGCGTCACCGAAACCGCCACCGGGCGCCCGGTAGCCGATGGTGCCGACGTAGCCGTGCTCGTTGTTGTAGTGGTGCGTGTTGGCGAGCAGACCGGGGACCAGACCACCGGCGTCGACGGTCGCGCCGACTTCCTGGTGCGGGCCTTCCATCTCGACGACCGGCGCGGCGGGCGCGTTCTCCAGACGCGGCGCCTGCCACGCGGGTTCCTGCGGCTCCTGCACCAGGGTCTCGCGCGACTCGCCCTCGGAGCCCTCACCGGCGGTGCCCTGATCGGACGGCACGCTCGGCTGGGTCTGCGACGGCTGCGCGGGCGTGGTGGCGCCCGGCTGCTCCGGCGTGGTGGTCTTCTCCTCGCCCGGGGTGGTGGCGCCGGTCTCCGGGTGCACCGCGGGCTGGGCCTGGTTGCCCTGGGACTGACCGGGGACCGGCAGCGGCGCGACGCGCGGGGTGGTGACACCCGGCTGCGACGGCGTGACCTTGGCGGGGGTGTCCTCTTCCGGCTCACCGGGGCCGGGAGTGGTGACACCCGGCTGGGCCGGGGTCGGCTTGGTCTGACCCGGCTTCGCCTTCTCCGGGGTCTCGGTGGTCTCTTCCTCGGGGACGCCGTTCTCCGGCGTCTCCTGGCTTTCGGTGCCCGGCTGCGCAGGCGCCGGGGTGGCGGGTGTGGACGGCTGGTCACTGGGGACCGCGCCGGCCGGCGCCGCAAGAAGGGTTGCCACGGCGGCCGCGGCAGCCAGGGGCAACGACGTGCTGGCCATCGCTCGCTGCGCCCGACTCGGCTTACGATGCTTCACTTTTCGCTAATCCCTTTCCCGGAGGGAATCCCCCACTGCTCCACCACGCGACCTGAACAGATCGCGCCTCGGCCGTGAGTCAACCACATGAGCGCGGGACAGGCAACGCAGCAGTAGCTTTCCCGGCACGGCGAACCCGGCCTGCGAGGATCCTTGTCGAACAAGACAATTCGAAACCCGGCCGCTCAGTGATCCGTCTCACATTCCGGGCGGTCCGCTCAGTCCAGATCGTCGTGGCGCATGAGCAGGCGACCGGCCTCGGTCACCGAACCCGTCAGCGACGGATACACCGAGAAGGTCTGTGCCAGATCGGTGACGGTGAGGTTGTTCTGCACCGCCAGCGCGATCGGCAGGATCAGCTCCGAGGCGATCGGCGCGACCACCACACCACCGATCACCACACCGGTGGCCGGGCGGCAGAAGATCTTGACGAAACCGCGCCGCAGCCCCGACATCTTCGCGCGCGGATTGGTGTTCAGCGGCAGCATCACCGTGCGCGCGGGCACCTCACCGTCGTCGATGGCGGTCTGGCTGACGCCGACCGTCGCGATCTCGGGCCGGGTGAACACCGCCGAGGCCACCGTCTTGAGCCGGATCGGGCTCACACCCTCGCCCAGCGCGTGATACATCGCGATGCGGCCCTGCATGGCCGCCACCGAGGCCAGCGGCAGCAGCCCGGTGCAGTCACCGGCGGCATAGATTCCGGGCACCGAGGTGCGCGAAACCCGGTCGACGCGAAGGTATCCGCCGCGATCGAGTTCGATACCGACCCGGTCCAGACCCAGCTCACCGGTGTTGGGGGTGGAGCCGACAGTCATCAGCGCGTGCGAACCGGTGACGGTGCGCCCGTCCGACAGCTTCACCACGATGCCCTCGGCGGTGCGTTCCACCGCGTCGGCGCGCGCGTGCTTGACCAGCTCGACACCGCGCTCGGCCAGGGCTTCCTCGAGCACCAGGGCGGCGTCGGCGTCCTCGCCGGGCAGCACGCGGTCGCGACTGGACACCAGCTTCACCCGCACACCCATCTCGGTGTAGGCGGAGACGAATTCGGCACCGGTGACGCCGGAACCGACCACCACCAGCGTCTCGGGCAACTCGTGCAGGTCGTAGAGCTGGCGCCAGTTCAGGATGCGCTCGCCGTCGGGTTCGGCGCCCGGCAGCACGCGCGGGCTGGCACCGGTGGCGACGAGCACCACCTCGGCCTCGAACTCCTCGGTGCTGCCGTCGGCGAGCGTGGCCTTGACCCGGTGCGCCAAACCGGCGGCGGGCCCGGTCAATTCGCCGCGACCCGCGAGCAGCCGCACGCCCGCGGCCTGCAACTTGGCGCGGATATCGGAGGACTGGGCCAGCGCGAGCGCCTTGACGCGCCCGTTGACCTCGGGCAGATGCACCTGCGCCTGGCTGGCGTCGATGGTGATGCCCAGGTCACGCGCGCGGCGCAGATCGGTGCGCAACCCGGTGGAGGCGATGAAGGTCTTGGACGGCACGCAATCCCACAGCACACAGGCGCCACCGATGCCGTCGGCGTCGACCAGGGTCACCGAGGCCCCGTGCTGAGCGGCCACCAGTGCCGCCTCGTATCCCGCCGGTCCGCCACCGATGATCGCAATCCGTGCCACAGTCACTCCTGTGCTCGTTGGCGGCGCGGGCGCCGCAGGTCGCGGGCCGGGCCGCGAAGGCTCGTCGGGCTCGCCCTTGTGGGGGTCACCCTGGGTGTCGAGGTTCATCATTTCAGGTGGACTGTGTCGGCATCGCGTCGGCTCGGTGAACAAGTTCGGCGTGTTCGCCGAGTGTGACCGTCAGCCGATCTGGGTGGGAGACGGGGATTCCGCTGCTGTTATTGGCTACAGTTCCTCAGGTGCCGATCTATGCCGCTTACGGGTCCAACATGGACTCGACGCAGATGCTGGAGCGCTGCCCGCATTCGCCCATGTCCGGGACCGGGTGGCTGGAAGGTTGGCGCCTGACCTTCGCCGGTGACGACATCGGCTGGGAAGGGCCGTTGGCCACCGTCGTCGAGGATCCGGGCTCCCGGGTGTTCGTCGTGCTCTACGACGTCTCCCCCGAAGACGAGGAGAGCCTGGATCGCTGGGAGGGCTCGGACTTCGGCATCCACAAGAAGATCCGGATCCGCGTCACCGGCACCCAGGGTGAGTCCCGGCTGGCCTGGCTCTATGTGCTCGACGCCTACGAGGGCGGCCTACCCTCGGCCCGCTACATCGGCGTCATAGCCGACGCGGCCGAAAAGGCGGGCGCCCCCGAGGACTACGTCCACGCGCTGCGCACCCGCAACAGCAAGAACGTGGGCCCCGGGGCTTAGCCGCCTCCCCGCGAATTCTGGCCAGACCGACCGGCCGCTGACCTCGCGTCGGCGGCCGTCGGTTTCGCGGTGACCGGGTCAGCCCGTCCCCGGTGAGTTACCCATGTGCTCTCGTGCTGCTGTTCATGCCTGGAGGACGATGTTCGTCAAGGTTCGCACGCCGACCGCCAGGGCTCTCTCGTCGATGTCGAAGGTCGGCTGGTGCAGGTCGAGTTGTTCGCCGGTGCCCGACCAGACGCCCAGGCGGCCCATGGCGCCCGGCGCTTCCTCCAGGTACCAGGAGAAGTCCTCGCCGCCGCCGGACTGGGGGGTGTCGGCGAGCGCGTCCGGGCCAAGGGCCAGCACGGCGTTCTCGAACATCAGGGCCGAGGTGGGGTCGTTGACCACCGGCGGCACGCCGCGCTTGTAGTTGAGCTGGTAGCGCACGCCGGTGGGGGCCAGCAGGCCGTCGATGATCTCGCGGACCAGCGGCTCCAGCAGCAGCCAGGTGGCGTGGTCGCCGGTGCGGACCGTGCCGGTGAGCATGCCGGTCTGCGGAATCGCGTTGGGCGCCTTGCCCGCGCTGACCGCGCCCCACACCATGATCGTGCTGGTCCGCGGGTCGACCCGGCGGCTGAGCAGCCCGGGCAGCCCGGTGATGACGGTGCCGATGGCATAGACCAGATCGCTGGTCAGATGCGGGCGCGAGGTGTGCCCGCCGGGCGAGTCCAGCACCAGTTCGACGGTGTCGGCGGCCGAGGTGATCGCCCCGGTCCGTAAACCCACCTTGCCGACTTCGAGGCGTGGATCGCAGTGCAGGGCGAAGATGCGGTCCACCCCGTCCATGCCCCCCGCGGCGACCACGTCGAGGGCACCACCGGGCATGACCTCCTCGGCGGGCTGGAACACCAGCCGCACGCCGACCGGCAGGTACGCCTCGGCCTCGGCCAGCGCCAGCGCGGCACCCAGCAGCACGGTGGTGTGCGCGTCGTGGCCGCAGGCGTGCGAGACGCCGGGCACGGTGGAGGCGAAGCTCAGGCCGGTGAACTCCTGCATCGGCAGGGCGTCCATGTCGGCGCGCAGCGCGATGCGCGGGGCGTCGGTGGGGCCCAGGTCGCAGAGCAGGCCGGTGCCGCCGGGCAGCGTCTGCCAGGTCAGGCCCGCCTTGCTCAGCCAGCCGGCGACGAACTCCGTGGTGGCGAACTCCGCGCGCGAGAGTTCGGGGTTGGCGTGGATGTGTCTGCGCCATTGCACCAGGTCACCGGTGTGTTCGGCCAGCCACGCGTCGACGATCTCGGTTCCCGGCATCCCGTCTCGTTCGGCGTCCGGCATGGTCGGGACCACCGTGGTCGCGCGCGTCACCGCGGTGACGCCCAGCGCGACCGCGTCCGCCTCGGCGTGGGTGGTGCCCGGATGGCCGGAGATGCTCACCGAATGTCCTCCTGTCGTTCGACCAGAGTGTGCAACAACCTGTCCCTGTGTACTTCATCGCGTGCCACCGCGACAGCGGTACGCGCCAGTGCGAGTGCGCCGTCGAGCACCGCGCGGTCGGCCGAGGCGTTCACCGCGGCGGCGGCGAACTCCGGCTGATGGGTCACCGCGCCACCGGCGTCGATGCCGATCACCGGGTGTATACCGGGGATGACATTGGTGACGTTGCCCATGTCGGTACTGCCGAGCGGACGCAGACCCTCGAGTTCGGGGGCGATCGGCAGCCGTCCCAGGCCGGTGATCTGCGCGCGATACAGCGCCGACAGCGCCGGATCGGGCGTGAGCTCGGTGTAGGTGGGCGCGAGCGTCCGGATCTCGTGGGTGCAACCGGTCGCCAGGGCGCCCGCCTCGAAGCACGCCTTCGCTCGGCGCATCAGGTCGTCGAGGGACACGGCATCGGTCGCGCGCAGATAGTAGAGCAGTTCCGCCCGCCCGGGCACGATGTTGGGGGCTACGCCACCGTCGGCGACTATACCGTGCAGTTGCTGGCCCGGCCGCAGGTGCTGGCGCAGCAGACCCAGCGCGACCTGCGTCAAGGTCACCGCGTCACCGGCGTTGCGGCCCAGTTCGGGCGCCGCGCTGGCGTGCGCCTCACGGCCGTGGAAGGTGATGGCCAGATCGGCCAGCGCCAGCGAGCGCGCGCCGACGATGTCGCTGGGGCCGGGGTGCACCATCAGCGCCATCGCGATGTCGTCCAAGGCGCCGGCCTCCAGCATGAGCACCTTGCCGCCGCCGCTCTCCTCGGCCGGGGTGCCGAGCACGACCACGGTCAGGCCCAGCTCGTCGGCGACCTCGGCCAGTCCGAGCGCGGCGCCGACCGCGGTCGCGGCGATGATGTTGTGCCCGCAGGCGTGCCCGATCTCGGGCAGCGCGTCGTATTCGGCGCAGAGGCCGACGGTGAGCGGGCCGCTGCCGTAGACGGCGCGGAAGGCGGTGGGCAGCCCGGCCACGCCGGTGGTGACGGCGAAACCCCGCGCGACCAGCGGTTCCAGGATCTTGGCGACGCTGCGGGTCTCGGCGAAGGCGAGTTCCGGTTCGGCGTGGATCGCGTGCGAGAGCGCGATCAGCTCGTCGGAGGCCGCGCGGATCGCGGTATCGGCCGCGGTGGCCGAGAATTCGCCGGTGCGCGAGGGTGCCATACCAACCAGTCTCGCATCAGTCCTAGTTCCGGGCGCACCGGCGAGGCGGCTCAGCTGCCGAAGGGCAGGTTCTCCGGGGTGACCGGGGTGGCCAGCGCGGCCAGTGCCTCGGCGTGCAGATCGGTCTTGATGATCGGGGTGATCGGCTTGCGCAGGCTGGTCAGCGCGGCGGCGCGGGCGATGGCGGTCGAGAGCACCTCGTCGGCCTCGGCCTTGGCGTCGACGATGCCCGCGGCGATCGCCTCGTCGGCGGCGAAGCGGTGGCCGGTGGTCATCGCCCGCACGCACACCTGGTTGGCGAGCCGGTTCTTCAGCAGGCCGTTCATGCCGACGGTGAAGGGCATGCCCAGGTGCACCTCGGGCAGCGACCAGAAGCCGCGGTCACCTCGCATCACCCGGAAGTCGTGCGAGGTGGCCAGCATGGCACCGGCGCCGAAGGCATGACCGTTGATCGCGGCGACGGTGGGCATCGGGAAGGTCAGCAGGCGGGTGTAGAGGGTGTGCACCCGGTCGAGGTAGCCGTGGATCTTGTCCAGGTTGCCGAAGACCCAGTCGGTGTCGAGACCGTTGCTGTAGAACTTGCCGGTCGCGACCGTCACCAGGGCGGCGGGGCCTTCCGCGGCCTCGACCTCGTCGAGGGCGGCGTGGAAGGCGTCGATCCAGCCCGGCGAGAAACGGTTCTCGTTGTCGGTCTCCCCCTCGTTCCCGAGGTACAGGACGAACACATCACCAGAGCGCTCCAAATACGGCATGCAGGGAAGAATAAACGCCGCTGGCAGCCACCCCTTACTCGCGGGTAGCAAGCGCGGGGGCGACAGGTCGCGCCGCCCGCCCATAGACTTCCCCCATGCTTGCCGAACAGGCCGCTCAGGCGATCGCCGAACGTACGGGAGTGCCGCGTCATCGCGTGGCCGTGGTGCTGGGATCGGGGTGGCAGGCGGCGGCGGCCGAGATCGGCGCGCCGCGCGCCTCGATCGCCATGCCGGAGTTACCCGGCTTCGGCACACCCACCGCCCAGGGCCACGGCGGCATGGTCCACTCCCTCCAGGTCGACGCCACCGACGTCCTGCTGCTGATGGGCCGCCAGCACCTCTACGAGGGCTACACGCCCCAGCAGGTGGTCCATCCGGTGACCGCCGCGATCGCCGCGGGCGCCGAGATCGTGCTGCTCACCAATGCCGCGGGCGGTATCCGCCCCGGCCTGCGAGTCGGCGAGCCGGTGCTCATCGCCGATCACCTCAACCTCACCGCGCGCACCCCCCTCGAAGGCGCGCGCTTCGTCGACTTGGTCGACGCCTGGGACCCCGAACTGCGCGCGCTGGCCAGAGAACTCGACCCGAGCCTGAGCGACGGCGTCTACGCCGGGCTCACCGGCCCGCAGTACGAGACGCCCGCCGAGATCCGCATGCTGGCCACCCTCGGCGCCGACCTGGTCGGCATGTCGACGGTGCTCGAGGCGATCGAGGCGCGCTCGCGCGGGGCGCGGGTGCTGGGCATCTCGCTGGTCACCAATCTGGCGGCGGGCGTCACCGGCGAGCATCTCTCGCACGCGGAGGTATTGGCCGAGGGCCAGGCGGCGGCACCCCGGCTCGGCAAGCTGCTGCGCGGAATCCTGGAGCGGGTGTAGATGCTGCGTTTCGGGACGGCGGGCCTGCGCGGACCGCTGGTGGACGGTCCGGACGGGATGAACGTGGCGACGGTGTCACGGGCGACGGCCGGGCTGGCCGCCTGGCTGCGCGAGCGCTGCCTCGGCGGCGGCGCGGTGGTCGTCGGACGCGATGCCCGGCACGGCTCGGCCGAATTCGCCACCGCCACCGCCGAGATCTTCACGGCCGCGGGCTTTCCGGTGACGCTGCTGCCCGAACCCGTCCCCACCCCGGTCGTGGCCTTCGCGGTGCGCGAACTCGGCGCGGAGGCCGGGGTGCAGATCACCGCCTCGCACAATCCGCCCACCGACAACGGCTACAAGGTCTACCTCGACGGCGGCTCCCAGCTCATCGCCCCCGCCGACACCGAGATCGAGCGGTGCATCGAGCAGGTCACCGAGCCGATCGCCCGCGAACCCGTCGCCGTGTCCGGCGCCGAGCTGGTCGAGCGCTACCTGGCCCGCGTCGCCGCCCTGCCCCGGCTGCTCGGCGGCCCCGGCGAACGGGCCGACGTGCGGATCGCGCTCACCGCGCTGCACGGCGTCGGCGGCGAACTCGCGGTGCGCGCCCTGGCCGCGGCCGGGTTCACCGACGTGCACGTGGTCGACGAGCAGTACGCGCCCGACCCCGACTTCCCCACCGTCGCCTTCCCCAACCCCGAGGAACCCGGCGCCGCCGACCTGCTGCTCGCGCTGGCCGCCCGCGTGGACGCCGATCTGGCCATCGCCCTCGACCCCGACGCCGACCGCTGCGCCCTCGGCGTCCCCGGCCCCGACGGGTGGCGGATGCTGCGCGGCGACGAAACCGGCGTCCTGCTGGCCGATTACGTGCTGCGCACCCGGCCCGCCGACCCGCTGGTGGCCACCACGCTGGTGTCCTCGCGGATGCTGAGCAAGCTCGCCGCCGCCCGTTCGGCCCGCTACGCCGAGACGCTGACCGGCTTCAAATGGCTGGCCAGAGCGGGCGAAGGGCTGGTCTACGCCTACGAGGAGGCCATCGGCCACTGCGTCGACCCGTCGACCGTCCGCGACAAGGACGGCATCTCCGCCGCCGTCGCCGCGGCCGACCTGGTCGCCCTGCTCACCGCCGAGGAGGGTTCCCTGCTCGGCGAACTCGACTCCTACGCCGTCGAATTCGGCCTGCACAGCGGCGGCCAGGTCTCCCTGCGCCTGCCCGACCAGGCCGCCGCGACCGCCCGCACCGCCGCCCTGCGCGCCACCCCACCCAGCGAGATCGCGGGCACCCCGGTGAAGTTCATCGACCAGTCCCAGATCCGCGGCCGCCTGCGCACCGACGCCCTGATCTTCGAGGCCGACGACTTCCGCCTCGTCGTCCGCCCGTCGGGCACCGAGCCCAAACTCAAGTGCTACCTCGAGGTCTTCACCCCGGCCCCCGACCACGCGGCCCTGCCCGAGGCCCGACGCCGTGCCGCGCACCGTCTGGCCGAGCTCGAAACGTTCTGCCACACCCTGGCGAACGAGTAAGGACCGGCCATCGTGCGATGCTCGCAATGCGGTGAGACCAAGCTCTAACCATCTGGAGTTGTTCGCGCGGCCGCGATGAGGCCGTGGGTTCAGCGGGGGCCGAATTGGCGGTCGCCCGCGTCGCCGAGGCCGGGGACGATGTAGGCGTTCTCGTTGAGTCTCTCGTCGACGGCGGCGGTGACCAGGCGGACCGGCAGGCCCGAGTCGGCCAGGGCGGCAATGCCTTCGGGGGCGGCGACCACGCAGACGGCGGTGATGTCGGTGGCGCCGCGGGCGGCCAGGAGTTCGAGGGTGTGGCGCATGGAGCCGCCGGTCGCGAGCATCGGGTCGAGGACGAACACCGGCAGGCCGGTCAGGTCCTCCGGCAGCGATTCCAGGTAGGGCACCGGCTGATGGGTCCGCTCGTCGCGGGCGATGCCGACGAACCCGACCCGGGCCTGCGGGACCAGATCGGCGGCCGCGTAGACCATGCCCAGGCCCGCGCGCAGCACCGGAACCAGCAGCGGTGGGGCGGCCAGCCGCACGCCCTCGGTCACCGCGACCGGCGTGTCGATGGGCTCGCGCAGCACGGGCGCGTCGCGCAGTGCCTCGTACATGAGGATGCCGGTGAGGTCGCCCAGAGCATTGCGGAAGGTGGCGTTGTCGGTGCGCGCGTCGCGCATGGTGCTGAGCAGCGTCGCGGCGAGTGGATGGTCGACAGTGTCGGTGCGCATGAAAAAACGATAGGGTCGCCAGGCGCTGCCGGTGTGGCCGCTGGGGAAATTTTCGGGTCCGAGGGAACCGAATGCGGCGGCGGCGCGTCCAAACTGATGAATGACGTACTCTGCCCGGAAACTCGAGGATTGGGGGAAGTTCGATGCGGAAGATGTCGGCGGATGCCGAGGGCATCGTCGCCTACAGCGCACAAGCCGGAACGATATCCACGGAACTGGCGACGGCGGCGGCCGGTGCGGTGGCCTCCGATCCCACGCTGCTCGGCCCGATCATGGGTTTGATCGGCGGTGACTTCGTCACCGCCTACTCCGCGGCGCACGCGGGCCACGTGGCCTCGATCGCGCAGCTCTCGGCGGTCATGGCGAGCATGGGTGCGGCCACGGCCAGCGCGGCAACCACCCTCGTCGACACCGACCTGAACAACGCCGCCCCGCTCACCGCGGCCACCGGCGACCTGGGTGCGGGCGCATGATCGACCTCTCCGGCCTGGCCCAGCCGCTGGCCGACCTGCTCTCGAGTTTCGGCACCGGCGTCCTCGGCAACGGCGGCGCCTCCGACGGCCTGCGGGCCACGTCGACCAATCTCGACCAGATCTATCAGCTCGGCCGCAACAGCATCAACAACGTCAACACCGCCTGGGACGGCCAGGCCGTCGACGCGGCCACCGCCAAGGCGCTGCGCGTGCAGAACTCCTCGGCCAACCTGTCCGACAACGGCACCGGCATGGCGACCGTGCTCGACCAGGCCGCCGCCTACGTGCAGACCGGGCAGAAGGAACTCGACACCATCGTCCAGTCCTTCCTCACCGATGTCTCCGCGCTCAGCCCCACCCTGGGCACCCCGGTCGGCCTGGCCGCGGTGGTGAGTTCGGCGATCGACCACATCGGCCAGGGCCTGGGCGTCGTCGGCCGGGTGCAGGACGAGCTGGGCACCCAGACCGCCGCCATCCAGGAACTCACCCCGGCACCGTCGAGCACGTCGCTGGCCAGCGTGTCCAGCGGCGCGACCAACCTGGCGTCCACCGCGAGCTCGAGCCTGCTGTCCACGGCGGCGAGCACGGGCGGTTCGCTGCTCAGCACGGTCGGTTCGTCGCTGTCGTCGGTGATGAGCTCCTCGACCACCAGCGGCTCGAAGACCACCACCCAGGGCACCACGAACGGTTCCAAGACCACCACCACGCCCGGCACCACCACCGGGTCCGCGGGCGACGGCACCGGCGTCAAGATCACCCTGCCCGACGGCAGCGTGGTCGAGGCGCCCAACGAGAAGGCCGCCACCGCGGTGCGCTCGGCCATCAGCGCCTGCGGCACGCCGTACGTCTGGGGCGGCAACGACCCCAACTCGGGTATCGACTGCAGTGGTCTCACCAAGTACGCCTACGGCGAGGCGGGCGTCGAACTGCCCCGGCTCGCCCAGGAGCAGCACATCGGACATCCTCAGGTTTCCCCCGGTGACCTGCAACCGGGCGACCTCGCCGTGTGGGACGGCCACGTCGCCATGGTGGTCGGCAACGGGCAGCTCGTCGAGGCCGGCGACCCGGTCTCGATCAGTTCCATCCGAACGGAGAACAGTGGTATGGAGTTCTACGGCTTCTACAGGCCGACCGAATGACCGGCGCGCCGATGCCCGAGGTTCCCAATGTGGAGACCGCGGTCAGCAGCAACAGGTCGGGCACCATCTCGGTCCGCGCGACCAGCATGGGCATGCCGATCGCGATCAAGTTCGAGCGCAGCGAATACCAGTACGGTGCGCAGGCGCTGGCCGATGAGATCCTGCGCCTGACCAAGCGCTCGACCATCGCCGCGGCCGCGCGGCTGCGCGAGGTCTACAGCGAGCAGGCCGGCATCCCCGATCAGCTGCTGGACAAGATGAACCTGCCGACCAGGCGCCAGGCGGTCGAGGAACTCGACCGCATCGATGACGCCGACACCGGCCAGACGAGTTGGATGAGGCCGCTGTGAGCGCGGAAATGGACGCCCTGGTCGCCGGGGTCACCGGAAAGCTCGAGGCGCTCGAGGCCGCGCTCTACGGGCTCAAGCAGGTCAACGGGCGTTTCACCACCGAGGACGGGCTGGTCACCGCCGAGGTGAACAGCGACGGCGCCCTGGTCGCGCTGTCGCTGGACGAGGGCATCACCGCCCTGGCTCCCCCGGAGGCCGCGCAGCTGATCCTCTCGGCCTGCAGGCAGGCCACCGAGACCGCCGGTGCCGAGCGTTCCAACATCATTGCGACACTGAACGAATCGCTCACCGGAGGCGCCGCGCAGCCCGCGGAGCGATTAGCACCCGGGCCGGATAGTGCCCAGCGCTGAAGCTCGATAGGCTTCGCGTCATGGCTTCTGGAGACATCGTCCCGATCGAGCTCGGTCTGACCGATGGCGATCTCGTCACCCTGTGGGCTCCGCGCTGGCGCGACGGTGACGACGAGTGGGAGGCGTTCCTCGGTCACGAGGACGACCTCTACGGTTTCGAGTCGGTGGCGGAGCTGGCGGCGTTCATCCGCACCGACTCCGACAACGATCTCGTCGAGCATCCGTCGTGGGCGGTGATCGCCGGGTTGTCGGCGGCCGAACTGGAGCCGGAGGAGAACTTCAGCTTCGACCTGGTCGCCGTGCCCGAGCTGGCCGCGGGCGACCCCGATGCCGAGGTGGTCGGCGAGCTCGAGGACACCCTGGCGATGGTGCGCAATATCGGCGAGGTGTGCGAGCTCGACGTGGTCACCAAGTTCTTCGGTGACAACCCGGTGCTCGAGACCCTGGCCGGCGGCGTGCACACCTACGCCGGCCGCGACGGCGAGGAGCTGTGGGACCAGCTCGGTGCCGCCATCGTCAAGGGCTGGGACGACGTGCTCGACGCGATCGACGGCGTGGTCACCACGCCCGAGGTCGACGCGGCCGCGGTCGCTGTCGCCGAGGCGGAGCTGCTGGCCGCCGAGGAGAACGAGGTCGACGCCGACGACGTCGCCGAGGAGGACGAGGAGTTCGAGAACGTCGACCTCACCGCCGACGACGAGGACGACGACGAGGACGAGTCCTTCTGGCACGAGGTCGGCATCGACCCGGTCAAGATCGTCACCTCCGACGGCGAGCACTACACCCTGCGCTGCTACCTCGACGACGAGCCGATCTTCCTCGGTGACGGCCGCAGCATCACGGTCTTCGGCTCCGAGCGCGCGCTGGCCCGCTACCTGGCCGACGATCACGAGCACGAGCTGGCCCGGGTCTCCACCTTCGCCGAGGTGCAGACCGCCGCGGTCGACGGTTCGCTCGAGATCGAGGTGACCGACGAGAACGTCTACGTGCTCACCGGCCTGGTCGACGACCTCGCCGAGGGCCCGGAGGCGGTCGACATCGAACAGCTCGACCTGGCGGTGGAGCTGATCACCGACGCCGCCGACTACGCCGGTGACGACAGCGTGGAAAAGGCGCTGGCGTCGTCGAATCCGCTGGGCTGGTACGTCTCCTACCTGCTCAACCCGGACCCGAACCGGATGGCGCCGAACCCGCCGTTCGCTGGCGAGGCCCAGTCCTTCCGTGACCTGCAGCGTGCCTTCGAGGCGCGGCTGGTCAGCGAGTAGGACCCGACGAACGCGGGGGCGGTGCCGATCCGGCGCCGCCCCTGATCGCGTTCTCAGCCGAGCAGGACCGCGTAACCCGGCTTGATCACCTCGTCGATGATCTTCAGCCGGTCCGGGAACGGGATGAACGCCGACTTCATGGCGTTGATGGTGAACCGTTCCAGATCGCTCCAGCCGTAGCCGAAGGTGTCGACCAGTTTGAGCATCTCCTGGCTCATGGTGGTGTCGCTCATCAGCCGGTTGTCGGTGTTGACGGTGACGCGGAAGCGCAGCCGGGCCAGCAGGTCGAAGGGATGCTTGTCCAGCGAGGGCACCGCGCCGGTCTGCACATTCGACGAGGGACACAGTTCCAGCGGCACCCGCATATCGCGCACGTAGTTCGCTACCAGGCCCAACCGGGCGTCCTCGACGGCACCGGGAACGCTGATGTCGTCGGTGATCCGCACCCCGTGGCCGAGCCGGTCGCACCCGCAGAACGCCAGCGCCTCGTGGATCGAGGGCAGCCCGAAGGCCTCGCCCGCGTGAATCGTGAAGTGCGCGTGGTTGGCTCGCAGATATTCGAAGGCGTCGAGGTGGCGGGTGGGCGGGAACCCGGCCTCGGCGCCCGCGATGTCGAATCCGCCCACGCCCGCGTCCCGGAAACGCACCGTGAGCTCGGCGATCTCGCGCGAACGGGCCGCGTGGCGCATGGCGGTGAGCAGACAGGTCACCCGGATGGCGTTGCCCTGTTCGGCCGCGATGGCCTCGCCCTCCCGGAATCCGGCGAGCGTGTGCTCGACGACCTCGTCGAGGGTGAGCCCCTTCTCCAGGTGCTGTTCGGGCGCGAACCGCACCTCGGCGTAGACCACCCCGTCGGCGGCCAGGTCGATCGCGCATTCCCTGGCGACCCGGCGCAGGCCCTCGGGTGTCTGCATCACGGCGACGGTGTGGGCGAAGGTCTCCAGGTACCGCTCCAGCGAGCCGCTGTCGGCGGCGTCACGGAACCAGGCGCCCAGGCTCGCGGCGTCGGCGGCGGGTAGCTGGTCGTAGCCGCAGTCCGCGGCGAGCTCGAGCACCGTCGCCGGGCGCAGACCACCGTCGAGGTGATCGTGCAGCAGGGCCTTGGGCGCTTGTCGGATCGAAGCGAGGTCGAGGGGCATCGGTCCAGTCATACGGAAACGTTAGCTGGGAGTCCGCGTCCCCGCGACGCATCCGCGGCTACCCGATCCGCTCGAGCACCAGCTCGCCCGGTTTGCCGTCCGGGTCGGCCTCGATCGTCACCGTGCCGTCGAGCACGCGCAGCGCGTCGGCGAAGGCGTCGGGGGTGTCGGTGTGCAGGGTGAGCAGCGGCTGACCGGCCACGACGGTGTCGCCGGGCTTGGCGTGCATCTGCACCCCGGCGCCCGCCTGCACGGCCTCGCCCTGCCTGGCTCGGCCCGCGCCGAGGCGCCACGCGGCCAGCCCGACACCCATCGCGTCCAGGCGCGTGAGCACCCCGTCCTCGGTCGCCCGCACGATCTCGGTGTGCCGCGCCACCGGCAGCGTCGCGTCCGGATCACCGCCCTGCGCGACGACCATCGCCCGCCAGTGGTCCATCGCGCGGCCGTCGGCGAGGACATCGGCGGGGTCGACATCCAGCCCGGCCAGCTCGACCATCTCGCGGGCCAGCGTCAGCGTCAGCTCGACCACGTCGGCCGGTCCCCCGCCCGCCAGCACCTCGACCGATTCGGCCACTTCGAGCGCGTTGCCCGCCGTGCGCCCGAGCGGGGTGTCCATGGCGGTGAGCAGCGCGACCGTGCGCGTTCCGGCGTCGCGGCCGAGTTCGACCATGGCGGTGGCGAGCTCTCTGGCCTCCTCGACGGTCTTCAGGAAGGCCCCGCAACCCACCTTGACGTCGAGGACCAGCGCCGCCGTCCCCTCGGCGATCTTCTTACTCATGATCGAGCTCGCGATCAGCGGGATCGACTCGACCGTCCCGGTGACATCGCGCAGCGCGTAGAGCCGCTTGTCGGCGGGCGCCAGATCGGCACCGGCCGCGCACACCACCGCGCCGATCGCCGGGTCGGCGAGGATCTCGCGCATCCGCGTCACGCTGACATCGGCCCGCCAGCCGGGGATCGACTCGAGTTTGTCCAGCGTGCCGCCGGTGTGCCCGAGCCCGCGCCCGGACAGCTGCGGCACCGCCGCCCCGCAGGCCGCCACCAGCGGGGCCAGCGGCAGGGTGATCTTGTCGCCGACGCCGCCGGTCGAATGCTTGTCGACGGTGGGCCGGGGCAGATCGGTGAAGTCCATCCGGCTGCCGGAGGCGATCATCGCCGCCGTCCACCGGGCGGTCTCGCGCCGGGTCATCCCCCGCCACAGGATCGCCATGGCCAGCGCCGACATCTGCTCGTCGGCCACGATCCCCCGGGTGAACCCGTCCACCACCCAGTCGATCTGCTGGTCGGTGAGCTCCCCACCGTCGCGCTTCCCCCTGATGATCGATACCGCGTCCAGTCCGCCTCCCCGCGCCTTCAGGCCAGACCCAGGAGCGGATCGGCTCACACCGGCGACCGGCGGCAGGTGGGTAGAGCGTTCGTTCGTCCCCGGCGAGTTACCCATGTGCACACTAAATCAGTGGTTACCGGCCTTTGTCAGTCCGACCGGCCGCCAGATCGTCGGGCCCGAACGCGGAGGGCAGCAGCGCGCCCAGCGTCAGCGGGCCCTCGCCGTGCGCAACGAGCAGGTCCGCGCCGCCGTGCTCGAACAGCAGCTGGCGGCACCGCCCGCAGGGCATCAGGATTTCCCCCCGGGAATCGGTCACCGACACCGCGATGAGACGGCCGCCACCCGTCGCAAATAAGTTACCGACGAGTACACATTCGGCACACAGCGTTAGTCCATATGAGACATTTTCCACATTGCATCCGCTCACAATTCGGCCGTCCGCGGTGAGAGCAGCGGCGCCGACCGGGAATCCCGAGTAAGGCGCATACGCCTGATGCATAGCCTGAATTGCCTTGTCATGCAAGGTATTCCACTCGATTTCGGACATCAAGAACCTCCAGCCGATCCCGCCGAACGCGTCGGCGAACGGGCCTGCGCACCAGTATCCGACAAGGAGAAAGGTAAACCTAACTCGGCCGTTTCGCACGCAACGCGCGGCACGCCGAATTAGTTCCGCGAAACAGAGAGGATTAGAGTTCACCGAAGATCGGTTCAGGTTCCCGGCGGCGGGCCAGCGCTCGAGAACACAGCGCAGCCACCTGGGCATTTGCCTCTCCACGCATGCCGGCGTCGGATCTGTGACCGGGTCCATCAACGACGTTGGAGGCACCGCACTCTATGAGCACGATAGAAGCTCCGGCTCCGGCCCAGCCGAAGCGTAAGACGCTGTACCGCGGCGACCCGGGCATGTGGTCGTGGGCGCTGCACCGGATCACCGGTGTCATGCTGTTCTTCTTCCTCTTCGTCCACGTGCTGGACACCGCGCTGGTCCGGGTCAGCCCCGAAACCTACGACCACGCGATCGAGCTCTACAAGACGCCGCTGGTCGCCCTCATGGAGATGGGCCTGGTCGTCGCGGTGCTCTACCACGCGCTCAACGGCGTCCGCCTGATCCTGGTCGACTTCTGGGCGCAGGGCCCGCGCTTCCAGAAGCAGATGCTGTGGGTCGTGCTGACCATCTGGGTTCTGGTCTCCGCCGCCGGCGTCGGCCGCCAGTTCTTCTACCTGCTGACGGAGCACTGATATGTCTGCACCTGTCCTCGGCAAGTCCTACGACCGCCCCGCCAGCCTGGACGCCCCCCGCTCCCCCCGGGGCACGACCAACGGCAACTTCGAGAAGTACGCGTGGCTGTTCATGCGCTTCTCCGGCCTGCTGCTGATCGTGCTGGTGATCGGCCACATGTTCATCATGCTGATGATCGACGGTGGCGTGAACCGGCTGAACTTCGCGTTCATCGCCGGCCGCTGGTCCAGCCCGTTCTGGCAGTTCTGGGACCTGACCATGCTCTGGCTGGCCCAGCTGCACGGCGGCAACGGTCTGCGGACCGTCATCGATGACTACTCCCGCAAGGACTCCACCCGGTTCTGGCTCAAGACCGTCCTCGCGGTCTCGATGATCCTGGTGATGAGCGTCGGCACGTACGTCATCTTCACCTTCGACCCCAACATCACCGGTTAGGAACAGGCCACCTCGCATGAGTGAATCCCGTCCGATTCAGGAGCATCGCTACGACGTCGTCATCGTCGGCGCCGGTGGCGCGGGCATGCGCGCGGCGATCGAGGCGGGCCCCCGGGCTCGCACCGCGGTCCTGACCAAGCTGTACCCGACCCGCAGCCACACCGGCGCGGCCCAGGGCGGCATGTGCGCCGCACTGGCCAACGTCGAAGAAGACAACTGGGAATGGCACACCTTCGACACCGTCAAGGGTGGTGACTACCTGGTCGACCAGGACGCCGCGGAGATCATGGCCAAGGAGGCCATCGACGCGGTGATGGACCTGGAGAAGATGGGCCTGCCGTTCAACCGCACGCCCGAGGGCAAGATCGACCAGCGCCGTTTCGGTGGCCACACCCGTGACCACGGCAAGGCGCCGGTGCGTCGCGCGTGTTATGCCGCCGACCGCACCGGTCACATGATCCTGCAGACGCTCTACCAGAACTGCGTCAAGCACGACGTCGAGTTCTACAACGAGTTCTACGTGCTCGACCTGGTGATGACCGAGTCCGAGCGCGGCCCCGTCGCCACCGGCGTCGTCGCCTACGAGCTGTCCACCGGCGAGATCCACGTCTTCCACGCGAAGTCGATCGTGTTCGCCACCGGCGGCTCGGGCCGCATGTACAAGACCACCTCGAACGCGCACACGCTGACCGGTGACGGCATGGCGATCGTGTTCCGCAAGGGCCTGCCGCTCGAGGACATGGAATTCCACCAGTTCCACCCGACAGGTCTCGCGGGCCTGGGCATCCTCATCTCCGAGGCGGTCCGCGGTGAGGGTGGCATCCTGCGCAACGCCTCCGGCGAGCGCTTCATGGAGCGCTACGCCCCCACCATCAAGGACCTCGCCCCGCGTGACATCGTCGCCCGCTCGATGGTGCTCGAGGTGCTCGAGGGCCGCGGCGCCGGGCCGAACAAGGACTACGTCTACATCGACGTGACCCACCTCGGCGAGGACGTGCTCGAGGAGAAGCTGCCCGACATCACCGAGTTCGCCCGCACCTACCTGGGCGTGGACCCGGTGACCGAGCTGGTGCCGGTCATGCCGACCTGCCACTACGTCATGGGCGGTATCCCGACCAAGATCCGTGGCGAGGTGCTGCGCAACAACACCGACGTGGTCCCCGGCCTCTACGCCGCCGGTGAGTGCGCCTGCGTGTCCGTGCACGGCGCCAACCGCCTGGGCACCAACTCGCTGCTCGACATCAACGTCTTCGGCCGCCGCGCAGGCATCGCCGCCGCGGAGTACGCCAACCGCACCGAGTTCGTCGAGATGCCGGAGAACCCGGCGCTGATGGTGCAGGACTGGCTGGCGCTGATCCTGTCCGACCACGGCAACGAGCGGGTGGCCGACATCCGCACCGAGCTGCAGTACTCGATGGACATGAACGCCGCGGTGTTCCGCACCGAGGACACCCTCAAGCAGGCCCTCACCGACATCCACGCGCTCAAGGAGCGCTACACCCGGATCACGGTGCAGGACAAGGGCAAGCGCTACAACAGCGACCTGCTCGAGGCCGTCGAGCTGGGCTTCCTGCTCGAACTGGCCGAGGTCACCGTCGTCGGCGCGCTCAACCGCAAGGAATCGCGCGGCGGCCACGCCCGCGACGACTACCCGAACCGTGACGACGTCAACTTCATGCGGCACACGATGGCCTACAAGGTCGGTCCGGAGCTCATCTCCGATATCCGCCTCGACTTCAAGCCGGTGGTGCAGACCCGCTACGAGCCGATGGAGCGTAAGTACTGATGACTGCTGTAGCCGAACCCGTCACCCAGAAGCCCGCGCCCGTTCCCGAGGGCTCGGTCATGGTCACCGTCAAGGTGGCCCGGTTCAGCACCGAGAACGACAAGGGCGCCTACTGGGATTCGTTCCAGGTGCCGGTCCTGTCGACCGACCGATTCCTCAACGTGCTGATCTACATCAAGTCCTATCTGGACGGCACCCTCACCTTCCGGCGCTCCTGCGCCCACGGTGTGTGCGGTTCGGACGCGATGCGGATCAACGGCGTGAACCGGCTGGCCTGCAAGGTCCTGATGAAGGACCTGCTGCCCAAGGGCGACAAGACCCTCACCATGACCGTCGAGCCCATCCGCGGCCTGCCCGTGGAGAAGGACCTCGTCGTCGACATGGAGCCGTTCTTCGACGCGTTCCGTGCCGTCAAGCCGTACCTGATCACCTCGGGTAACGAGCCCACCCGCGAGCGCATCCAGTCCCAGCACGACCGCGCCCGCTTCGACGACACCACCAAGTGCATCCTGTGCGCCTGCTGCACCACCTCCTGCCCCGTGTACTGGAGCGACGGCAGCTACTTCGGCCCGGCCGCGATCGTGAACGCCCACCGCTTCATCTTCGACAGCCGCGACGAAGCCGCCCGCGAGCGCCTCGACATCCTCAACGACGTCGAAGGCGTCTGGCGCTGCCGCACCACCTTCAACTGCACCGACGCCTGCCCCCGCGGCATCGAGGTCACCAAGGCCATCCAGGAAGTCAAGCGAGCCCTCCTCTTCGCCCGCTGACCTCCCCCGGTCCTGCCGAAGGCCGCCTTCATCTTCCGATGAGGGCGGCCTTCGCCGTTCGCGGGCGGCAGCAGGGCTTTCACGCTCAGGTGGCCAGTGTTCCGACCACCAGTGCGGGGAGGGTGATCAGGTAGGCGATCGCGCTGTAGCGGAATACCTTGTCGGACACGGGGCCACCGCCGCGGCCGGTGAGGGCCTGCAGTGGGCTGGTGGAGTCGTTGTCGCCGCCGTCTTCCAGGGTCGACGCGCATGCCAACAGGAGCGTGTCGGCGGTGATGAGCAGCGGCCACAGTGTGGGTGGGGCGGCGAATCCGGCGAAGATCAGCGGTCCGAACACGATGGCAGGCAGCAGGCCCAGGGTGATTGCGCTGAGGATGACGCCGAGGATGGCGAACCAGCCGAATGCGGTGAGTCGCAGGAGCAGTGCCAGGGCGACGACGCCGATCTGGATGAAGCCCATCGCCGTGGTGGTCACCGAAACGAGCGTACCGACGTCAGCCGGGGGCGCAGGCGCGTCCGCTCCGAGTTCGCGACGCCGCCTGTTCGTTCACAGCCTTCCGGGGAGGACGCACCCCTGGCTGCCTAATAGCAGGACGCCGCGTCCAGGACTGCCGAGCGGTAGGAGCGGCCGAAGAGGATGGCGTGGACGAGCAGGATGGGGAGCTGGTGCAAGGGGATGCGAGTACGCCAGTCGGGGGCAAGGGGGTAAATGTCGTTGTAGGCGGCGAGGATTCGGGACAGGTGGGGCGCGCCGCCGAAGAGGTGGAGGCTGGCGAGGTCGGTTTCACGGTGGCCCGCGTGGGCGGCGGGGTCGATGAGCCAGGGAGTGTCGGCGGGGCCCCAGAGGACATTGCCGGGCCAGAGGTCGCCGTGGATGCGGGACGGGGGTTCGGTGGGGGCTTCGATGGGCATGGATTCGACGCGGGTGGCGTCGGCGGGGTCGAGGGCGCCCGCGTCGACGGCGAGTTTCAGATACGGGAGGATGCGGCGCTCGCGGAACCAGGTGGGCCAGTCGTCGCCAGGGGTGTTGTCCATGGGTAGACCGGCGAGAAACCCGACCTCTGTGGGGACACCCGGCGCATCGGCACTGGACACCGGCGCGCCGAAGTGGGCCGCACCCGCCCGGTGGGTGACGGCCAGCGCAGCCCCGAAGCGTTCGGCGGCCACGATGGTCGGTTCCCGGTGGTCGATCCAAGCCATGAGCAGCAGCTCGTCGGTAGCCGCGTAGACCTCGGGCACCGCGACACCCCCGGGCACCCGAAGCCAGTCGAGCCCGGCGGCCTCGGCGGCGAACAGGCCCGGCGGGGCGGGCGACGGCTCGCCGGTGGGCGCCGCCGAGACCCCACCGGGCCAGGTCTTGAGGAACAGGTGGGTGCCGTCGTCGAGGACGAGCCGCTCGGCGACGCTGATCGAGCCGCCGGCGACCGGCGTGGTGCGCAGTCGCTGATGGGCCAGGAAGGTCGGCAGCAGGTGCGGGTGCGCACGCAGGAACGGCAGGTCCACCCGGCCATCTTGCCCACAACACGGGCACACCGGCAGCGAACAGGCCGGATCACCTCGATGACCACATTGGTTAACAGGTATTACTAAACGCTGTTCACCACACGCTCGAGCGTGGTTTCATGGTCCCGGAACGTGTTCTACATCACCGGCGAGGGCCGCGTGACGGACCGGAGGAGACACCCGTGATCAGCCCGAACATCCCGGCAGGATTCGATTTCACCGATCCCGATCTGCTGGCCGCCCGACTGCCCGTCGAGGAGTTCGCCGAGCTGCGGCGCACCGCGCCGGTCTGGTGGTGCGCCCAGCCCGACCGGGCCAGCGGCTTCGACGACGGCGGCTACTGGGTCGTCTCGAAACTGGCCGACATCAAGGAGATCTCCAAGAACCCCGAGGACTTCTCCTCCCACGAGAACACCGCGATCATCCGGTTCAACGAGGAGACCACCCGCGAGCAGATCGACATGCTCGGCAACATGCTCATGCTGAATCTGGATCCGCCGCAGCACACCAAGATCCGGCGCATCGTGTCCAAGGGGTTCACCCCGCGCGCGGTGGAGAACCTGCGCGCCGCGCTCACCGAACGCGCCGAACGCATCGTGTTCGAGGCCAAGCGGGAAGGTCGCGGCGACTTCGTCGAGCAGGTGGCCGTCGAACTGCCGTTGCAGGCGATCGCCGAACTGCTCGGGGTGCCGCAGGAAGACCGCCGCAAGATCTTCGACTGGACCAATCAGATGATCTCCTACGACGATCCGGAGTTCGAGGGCAATCACCACACCGCCACCGCCGAGGTGATGGGCTACGCCTGGAACATGGCCGAGCAGCGGCGCGGCTGCCCGGCGGCCGACATCGTCACCCAGCTGGTGAACGCCGACATCGACGGCGAGCACCTGGGCTCCGACGAGTTCGCCTTCTTCGTCATCCTGCTCGCTGTCGCGGGCAACGAGACCACCCGCAACTCGATCACCCACGGCATGAAGGCCTTCGTCGACAATCCCGAGCAGTGGGAGCTCTACAAGCAGCAGCGCCCGCGCACCGCGCCCGACGAGATCGTGCGCTGGGCCACCCCGGTGACCGCCTTCCAGCGCACCGCCACCCGCGATCTCGAGCTGGGTGGACAGCAGATCAGGAAGGGCCAGCGCGTCGGGCTGTTCTACAGCTCGGCCAATTTCGACGAAGACGCCTTCACCGACCCGTTCCGCTTCGACGTGCTGCGCAACCCCAATCCGCACGTCGGCTTCGGCGGCACCGGCACGCACTACTGTGTCGGCGCCAATCTGGCCCGCCTAGAGATCGATCTGATGTTCAATGCCATCGCCGACGCGATGCCGAACCTGCGTCAGGTCGCCGATCCGGTGCGGCTGCGCACCGGCTGGCTCAACGGCATCAAGCGCTGGGAAGTCGAATACGCTTGAGCCGCGGGTCTATCGAGGGAGGGGCGGGTTGACCGAGGAGCGAGGACGGACCAGGGGCCGGACACCGACGGTGTCCGACGCCGACATCCGGCGCGTCGCGCGGGCCCTACTGACCGCGCACGGCCCCGACGGGGTCACCCTGCGCGCCATCGCCCGCGAACTCGGCATCACCGCCCCCGCCCTCTACCGGCACTACGCCTCGCGCGACGAACTGGTCGAGCGGCTGCGCCTGGAATTCTGCGCCGAGCTGGCCGCGTTCCTGTCCGCCGAGATCGACCAGCTGCCCGACGACGGCGCGGTGCAATTCCTCGCCATCTGCCGGGGTTTCCGCCGCTGGGCCCTGGCCCAGCCGCGCGAGTTCACCCTCGTCTTCGCCACCCCCTCCGATCAACGCACCATGATGCGCCGCTTCGACGAACCCTTCGGCCGCGTCTTCCTCGCCGCCGCGGGCCGGCTGCTGGCAGGCTTCGAGATCGCCACCCCACCCGGCGACACCATCCCCGCCGAACTCCGCGACGACCTCATCGATTTCCAGACCGAACTGCTGGCCGTCCTGTCCGAGACCGGCCAGAAGTTCCCCGCCGAGAAACTCGACCTCGGCACCACCTACCTCATGGTCCAGACCTGGGCCCGCCTCTTCGGCCACGTCACCCTGGAAGTCTTCGGCAACTATCCCATCCCCCTGGCCTCCCCCGAGATCATGTTCGACGCCATGCTCGCCGACCTGGCCCGCACCACAGGCTTCGACCACCGCCCCGACTAGCGCGACCGGGCGAGTCTGTCGGTGGCCTGCGAGAGTATCGGACGACACCGATTCGGAATGGGGGAGCTGAGTGATGGAGCACGAGCAGTTCGGGCAGGAGGCGCTGGCCAGCGTGCGGGCGCACTGGGCCGGTGCGGCCGAGTATTCGGCGGAGGATTTCAGCGTCGGCCTCGACGACGGCCGGGTCATCTATCTGGGCAACATCTTTCGCGAGTGCTCCGACCTCGGCCCCAGCGAGCGCGCGGCGAGCCTCGCGGCGTTCGTCTCCGCGATGATCTTCGACGACGAGGTGCCCGTCGACTGGCGGTCGGTGCGTCCGATGCTGCGATCGGTCCTGCGGCCGGTCACACTCGGCGCCGACCTGTCGAGCGCACTGTCGCGCCCGGCGTTCCCGTTCGTCAACGAGTCGGTGGTCATCGATCGGCCACGGACCCGGGCCTTCGTCCACGAGAACCACGCACGTGACTGGGGAGTCGAGCCGGACGAGGTCTTCGCCGCGGCACGCGAGAACCTCGCGGCCCTCGCACGGCCCGGTTCAGCGGAGAGATTGCAGGTCACCCGGTTCATCGACGACGGCAGCTCTTACGCCGCATCCTGGCTGCTGGTGCCCGGCTGGCTGGCCGGGCATGCCGACGGGACGCATCGGCCGGTGGTCTTCATCGCCGAGAACGATTCCCTGTTGCTCGTTCCCGATGAACCGGATCTGCTCGCGCAGACCTTCGAGATGATCGAGCAGCAGTACCGGGAGGCAGCGCGGCCGATCTCACCGCAGGGGTACACGATCGACGCCGAAGGCACTGTCGTCCCGTTCGACGAGGCGGGCGAGCACCCCTGCCGACGACTGGCGCTGCGTGCCCGCGCCGGCCTCGCCCTGACCGAGTACTCGATCCAGTCGAACCACCTCAACAAGACTTTCGAGGAGTTCCTCGAACTGCCCGACCTCGACATCGAACCCGCCTACGTCAGCACGGTGAACTACGAGGAATCCGACCGCGGTGCCTTCACCTCCGTGGTCTGGGGTGAGGACGTGGACTACCTGCTACCGGAGGCTGACGTCGTCCACTTTCTGCGCCGCGGCAAGAACGACGACGTGGAATCGGTCTGCACTGTCCCCTTCCCCGCGGTGATCGAGATACTGGGTTTGGTGCCTGTTCCGGGCCTGTCCCCGACCCGATTCGAAGTGCGCGGCTGGCCCGATCCCGCCGCTATGACCCGCCTCCGCGCCGCCGCCATCGAGCCCTGACCACCCACCTATTCCCATGGTGGTGCGGTGGTCCAGGATTCGCCGGCGATGACGATGTGGTCGAGGTAGCGCAGGCCGACGGTGGTGGCGGCCTGGTGGAGCAGGGTGCTGGCGCGGCGGTCGTCGGGGCTGGGTTCGGGGTCGCCGGAGGGGTGGTTGTGGACGACGGCGAAGGCGCGGCCGTCGTGGCGCAGGACGGTGTTGAGGATTTCGCGGACGGGAACGGCGACGTGGTCGATGGCGCCTTCGGCGACGAAGGCGCGGTGGCGCAGCCGGTGCTGGGTGTCGCAGATCAGCACGAGCAGGCGTTCGACGCGGGCGCCGGCGAACAGCGGGATGGCCACGCGGGCGATGTCCTCCGGTGCGCTCAGGCGGGGCACGGTGTCGGTGCTCGTGCGCGAGCGGGTGCCCAGGTGGAAGGCGGCGATGACGGTGGCGGCCTTGGCGGGACCGATGCCCGCCCTGCGCGCGAGTTCCTCCGGCCTGGCAGCGGACAACTCGGCGAGGCCGCCGTATTCACCGAGCAGTTGTGCGGCGAGTTCGAGCGCGGACAGTCCGCGCGTGCCCTGGCCGAGCAGCAGTGCGAGCAGTTCGCTGTCGCTGAGCGCGTGCGGGCCGAGCATGAGCAGCCGCTCGCGTGGACGCTGGGCGACGGGCAGATCGGCGATCGGTACCGACATCGGTTCCCCCCTGCGGATCGGTGACGCCACCGATACTCCCAGCACCCACCGACAGATTCGAGCTATCCCCCAGCCACCGGGCTAGCCGGTGGGCTCCGCGGTGAAGATGGAATCGGGATCAAGGGGACTGCATCGTCAGGTGGACGGCTCCGAGGTGAATATCGAATCGGCCATCAACCGCTCCAGATTGCGTAGCTGGCGTTCGTGCACCACGATCCGGCGCAACGCCTCGTTGACAGTCGCGTTGCTGTCACCTGTGCCCATGATGTCGGCAGCAGCGGCCAGCAGACGCTGGTCCAGATCTATCCGCAGAGTTCGCACACATCCTCCTCGCCTACGAACGCAATCTTGCGTGATGGACCGCCCGTGCGTGCGGAGATTCACCGCGTCGTTACCGAATCCGGTATTCGCAACCGCACACAGCAAACCGGCCGCACCCACCGTGACCGCCGCGGAAAGACGACCCGAATTCGCTGGTGACCGCCGGAATCGGGGCAGCCATCGCGCCGGAACTGTGCAGTTTGCGCAGTTGTGCGCGTCGCTGTTGTCGCCGACCGAGCAGCGGTGCTTGCCTTGAGGCATGTTCACCGAGGCACAGCTGTACTCGCCGGTGACGCGCGAGCGTGACGGCGATGTGACGGTGCACCTGAGCGCCGACCATCCCGGGGTCGGCGATCAGGACTACCGCGCGCGCCGCAATGCCATCGCCGCGCTCGCCCTCGACTATCACGAGGACGGGCCCACCCCGCACATCGACTACACCGACGACGAGCAGCGGGTGTGGCGCATCGCCTCGGCCGAACTGTCCGCCAAGCACGCCGTCTACGCCTGCGCCGAGGTGCGCGAGGCCGCCGCGCGGCTCGCCCTGCCGCCCGATCACATCCCGCAGCTCGACGAGGTCTCCCGGCTGCTCGCCCCGCTGACCGGCTTCCGCTACGTACCCGCCGCCGGACTGGTGCCGCTGCGCGAGTTCTTCGGCTCCTTCGCCGAGCGCACCTTCCATTCCACCCAGTACATCCGCCACCATTCGGCGCCGCTGTACACCCCCGAGCCCGACGCGATCCACGAGATCATCGGCCACGCCAGCCAGATCGCCAGCCCGCGCTTCGCGGCGCTCTACGAAACCGTCGGCGCCGCGGTGGCGCGCCTGCGCACCGACACCGCGCTGAAATTCCTGGCCGATGTGTTCTGGTTCTCGCTGGAATTCGGTGTGGTGCGCGAGGCCGGGGAAATTCGCTGCTACGGCGCGGGACTGCTGTCCTCCTACGGCGAGATCGACGAATTCCGGCACGCGCAGCTACGCCCGCTCGATGTCGCTGCGATGGGCACCATCAGCTACGACATCACCCATTACCAGCCGGTGCTGTTCTGCGCGGATTCGGTGGATCAGCTGGTCGACGTGCTGGGCGAATTCTTCGCGACAATGGACGACGAGACTCCGGCCCGGCTCGGCCACCATCCGCACCCGGTGTCATAGCAAACTCCGAATACCTTGGTACAGAACACAGTTCATCATTTTTCGTTTCTCACATGATGAGACCCGACAGGCAGAACGGGCCGCTCGGCTGTTACTTTCGACCGGTTCTTCAAGCTTTGCGAAAGGGTCGGGTAGACCGAAAATGACTGTGGACGTGACCGATACGCATGCCTCCGAGCCTGCCCCGGAGCCCGAGGCTCCGCTGTGGCTGCAGGGCCGGGAAGCGGTGATCGCCGCGGCGACACCGGACCAGTGGCGCGGCAACGTTCCCGACTACGAACTCAGCCACGAGGTGATTCCGCGCGAGCGCGTCGCCCAGCACGCGCCCGGGTCGCTCGAGGCCATCGTCGAGGATCTGGTGAAGGTCTTCGAGATGGAGGTCTCGCACAAGGCCGACCCGGCCACCTGGCTGTCGGTGGTGGCCGAGCAGTACCGCGGCCGGGTCAACGGCGGGGTGTGGCAGGACGCCGAGGAGTTCGCCCGGATCGGCAGCTACAACATCCTCATCGGCGACAACCCCTACTACGAGTCGGCCAACGAGACCTTCGAGTCCTCGCACAAGATCTTCCACACCGCCTTCCCCGGCGGGTTCTTCTGGGAGGTGCTCGAGGTGCTGTCGGGCCCGCCGACGGTGAGCTTCCGGTGGCGGCACTGGGGCAAGTACGACGGCGAGTACAAGGGCCACCAGCCCACCGGCGAGCAGATCGAGATGTTCGGCGTGACGATCGCGCGCGTCAGCGAGGACCTGCGCATCGTCGAGCTCGAGCACTTCTACGACAACAACCAGCTGCTCGGCCCGCTGGCCCACGGCTGCCCCGTGCAGCACGGCAAGAACTAGCCGCCCGCGCCGTTCGGTGCCTCTCCGGAGGTGCCGAACGGCAGGCCCGCGTGCAGCAGCTCGAGCGCCCGGGCCACATTGTCGGCGTTGACCGGCGTGGTGGTGGCGATCGACAGCATGGCCCCGATCATCGCCCCCGCCGCGACCCGCACCTCGAACTCGTCGGCCGGACGGCCGGTGTAGTCGGCCAGCAGCCCGGCCGCCAGTTCGATGCTGCGCTGGAACTCCCGGCCGATCGCCGAACGCAGCTCCGGCACGTGGTAGAGCAGGGCCTGACGTTCCTGTTCGAAGGCCATCTCCTCCGGGGAAAGCCCGGTGAAGACCTGCTCGGCCGCCTTGCGGAAGGCGGTGAGCGGGTGCTGGCCGCGCGGCTGCGCCGCCAGCGCCTCGATCATCAGCGGGTCCTGATCGTCGGCGAGGACCAGCTGTTCCTTGGTCGGGAAGTACCGGAAGAAGGTGCTCGGCGACACCTCGGCGGCCGCGGCGATCTGTTCCACGGTGGTCTCGGTGTAGCCCTGTTCGCGGAAGAGCCGGAACGCCTCGAGCCGGAGCGTACGGCGGGTGCGTTCCTTCTTCCGCGCGCGAAGTGACATGTCAACCGGCATGCATCGATTCTGCCGCATCCTCGGCGATCACCGGTGCGCTCGTGCCGCGCCGGATCACGAACACCGCGCCCAGCGCCGCGGCCACACACAGCACCGCGCACACCCCCAGCATGGTGTCCATCCCCGCGACGAACGCGTGCTGCACCTGGGCGAGCCGCACCGAATCGCCCTGGGTGGCCGCCACCCCGGCATTGACCCCGTCGGCGATCGGCGCGTGATCGAGCGGACCGAGCTCGGCGCGGTACCGGGTGGCCAGCACGGTGCCGAGCACCGCGACGCCGATGGTGCCGCCCGCCTGCCGAAGCGCTTGCAGCAGAGCAGAACCCGCGCCCGCCCGATTCGCCGCCAGCTCCCCCATCGCCAGACCCATCGCGGCGGGCATGACCAGGCCCATCCCCGTGCCGAGCACGGTGGTCCACAGGGCGGTGAGTCCGTAGCCGGAGTCGACGGAGGTCAGTGCGCCCAGGCCAAGTCCGGCGGCCAGGATCAGGAACCCGCCCACCAGCACAGCACGCACACCGATCCGGGGCAGGAGCAGGTCGACGAGCCTGCTGCCGAGCACCACGCCGCCGATCATCGGCAGCAGCCGCAGCCCGCTGCCCAGCGCGTCGACACCGAGCACGGCCTGGAAGTACTGCGGCACGGTGAAGAACATGCCGAACATCGCGAAATTGACCAGGATGGAAAATGCTGTCCCCCAGCGGAATGCGGGCGCGGCGAACAACCCCACGTCGATCAGCGGATGCGCGACCCGCCGCTGCCAGGCCAGGAACGCCGCCAGCAAGGCCACTCCCACACCCACACACAGCCACGCGAGCGGTTCACCCCAGCCCTGCTCGCCGATCCGGATGAAGCCGTAGGTGAGGCCGAGCATGCCCGCGGCCGAGAGCACCGCGCCGGCGATATCGATACGGAACCCGGTGTCGCCGTGGGATTCCGGGACCAGAGTGGCGACCGCGAGCGCGCCGACGACCACCAGCGGCACATTGATCAGGAACACCGAGCCCCACCAGTAGTGCTCGAGCAGCCAGCCGCCCACGATCGGGCCCAGCGGCAGGCCGATGGCGGTCGAGGTGACCCAGATCGTCAGCGCGCGTTGCCGTTGCGCGGGATCGGTGAACAGCACCGGCAGCACCGCCATCGACAGCGGCATCATCGCGGCGGCCGCGACGCCGAGCACCACCCGGCCCGCGATGAGCTGACCCGACGACCCCGCGAACGCGCAGGCCACCGAGGCCACACCGAACAGCACCAGCGCGCCGAGCAGCACCTTCCTGCGCCCGTACCGGTCACCGAGCGCGCCCGCGGGCAGCATGAGCGCGGCCAGGGCGAGCGTGTAGGCACCGGTGAACCATTGCAGCGCAGCGGTATTCGCGTGCAGGTCGACCGCCAGGGTCGGTAGGGCCACGGTGAGCACGGTGACGTCGAGCCCGATGGTGAGCATCGCCAGGGCGAGCGCGCCGAGCGCGAGCCAGCGACGGGTGTCCTCGGTCCGCATGTCTCCTCCAAAATGACAGTAACTACTTTTTGATAGTAACTCTCATTTGAAGTGAAGTGTCAATACCCCGCGTTGCCGCGACGCGCGGGCTCGCTAGGCTGCGAGGTGATGAAGATCCGTGAACTCGGCGTGCGCGCCGCCAGCACGCTCGGCGCGTTCGCCTCGGTCGCCGCCCTCGCCGCGGCTCCCGCCCTCGCCATCCCGCCCGTCGAGCCCTACGACCCACCCACCACCGGGTCGAGCACGACCACCACACCCCCGTTCACCACCCCGAACACCGACAGCTGCCCGCAGCGCACGCTGCCGCCCGCGCCGATCGACACCTCCGAGGTGCCCGCGCCGGGCGAGTCGGCGCCGAGCCCGCTGCCGGTGCCCTCCCCCGCGATCGGTGGCGAACGGCTCGGCGAATGCGGCGTGGTGCTGCCCCAGGGCGCGCCCGCGCTGCCCGCCGACCTCTCCGCGACCTCGTGGATGGTCTCCGACCTCGATACCGGGCGCGTGCTCGCGGCCAAGGACCCGCACGGCCGCTACCGCCCCGCCTCCACCATCAAGGTGGCCCTGGCCATCGTCGCGCTGCGCACCCTCGACCTGGACAAGGTGGTCGTCGGCACCCAGGCCGACGCCGATGTCGACGGCACCCGCGTCGGCATCGGACCGGGCGGGCGCTACACCAACCGCCAGCTCATGCAGGCGCTGATCATGTGCTCGGGCAACGACGCCGCGCATGCCATCGCCGCCCAGCTCGGCGGCGACGAGGCCACCGTGGCGAAGATGAACGCGGTGGCGAAGTCGTTGCGCGCCATGGACACTCGCGCCGCCACCCCGTCGGGCCTGGACGGCCCCGGCATGAGCACCTCGGCCTACGACCTGTCGGTGCTGTTCCGCGAGGCGATGAACATCCCGCTGTTCGCCGAGCTCATCCACACCGAACAGGTCGACTTCCCCGGCTATCCGGCCGACCCCAAGATCCCCGACGACAAGGACCACCCCGGGTTCCCGATCGCCAACGACAACCAGCTGCTCTACAACTACACGGGCGCGATCGGCGGCAAGACCGGCTTCACCGACGACGCCCGCCAGACCTTCGTCGCCGCCGCCGAACGCGACGGTCACCGCCTCGTCGTCACCCTGCTCAAGGCCGACGTGCTCCCGGTGCGCCCGTGGGTGCAGGCCGCGCGGCTGCTGGACTACGGCTTCGCCCTCGACACCGACGCCCGCGTCGGCAAGCTCCCCGAAACCGGTAGCGAGGCAGTGCAACCCAGCGTGCCGCTCGCCTCACCCCCGCCGCGCGCCGACGGCGCCCAGGCCGCGCCCGAGCAGCCCGCGCACCAGGGCGCCCGGGTGGCCACGCTGATCGGTATTCCGCTGGTGGTGGTCGGACTGCTGCTGTGGGGCCGCCGGGTGGTGCGGCGCGGGCGCTAGCGCTTGCGGCCCACCAGCACCAGGGCCAGCGCGGCCACCGCGCCCGCGCCGAAGTAGGCCGCGCCCGCCCCGGTGGTGACACCGTGCTCGACCACGCGCGGCTTGATCACCACCGGGTCCGGCGGCTGGACGGTCGCGGCGCGTTCGTTGTCGGACGAGGTGGCCGCCCACGCGGTGGCGAACAGCAGAATCCGGTAGGTGGTGTAACTGAACACCATCAGACCGATGATCGAACCGAAGGTCGCGCCCGCCGGGCTCGACATCACCATCCGCAGGTAGATCGCCGCGACCACCTTGAACACCTCGAACGCCACGGCGGCCAGCGCCGCCGCGCGCGCCGCGCTGCGCAGCGAGACCGGTTCGCGCGGCAGCCGGGCGATCATCCAGGCGAACACCGCCCAGGACGCCAGCCAGCCCAGCGCGATCGAGATCAGCGACAGCACCACCGTCGCACCGGGCACATGGTCGAGCCCGAGACCCTCCAGCAGCCGCCTGCCCAGCCCGCTCGCCCCCACCGCCGACAGGCCCAGCGACACCACGAACGCCAGCCCCAGACCGATCAGCGCGCCCAGATCCGACAGCTTGGCCAGCCACCACGGCTTCTCCGGGCTCTTGCTCGCCCACTGCTCGGTGAGCGCGGCCCGGACGTTCGACATCCACCCCAGGCCGGTGTAGAGACCGACCAGCAGACCCAGCACACCGACGGTGCCGCGTGACTTGATGGCCTGATCGATCAGGTCGTTGATCTGGTCGCCGAAGGAACCCGGCACGAGCTCGACGACCTTCTCCTGCAACTCCGCCAGCCACTCCGGGTGCCCGGCCAGCACGAAACCGGCCGCCGAGAACGCCACCATGAGCAGCGGAAACAGCGACAGCACAGTGAAATACGTGATCCCGGCGGCGAAGAAGTCGCCGCGGCTGTCCTGGAAGCGGCCGCCCGCCCTGACCAGATGATCCAGCCAGGGCCTGCGCCCGATCTGCCTCTCGACAGCGGCCGAGATGTTGTCGACGATCTGCATGCCCACGCGCCCCTTCAGCCGAAACCCCAGGGGCGCCGGGTCAGCGGGCCAGGAAGCCCACCCGGTCGTACACCTGAGCCAGTGTGTTGCCAGCGATCTCGCGTGCCCGCTCGGCACCCGCGGCGAGAATGCGGTCCAGTTCGGCCTGATCGGCCAGATACTCCTGCACCTTCTTCTGCACGGGTGTCACGAATTCGACCAGCGCGTCGGCCACCTCGGCCTTGAGATCACCGTAACCCTTACCCGCGAGATTCTCCTCGAGGTTCACGATCGGGGTGGCGGTCAGCGAACTCAGGATCACCAGCAGGTTGCTCACGCCGGCTTTGTTCTCCGGGTCGTAGCGGATCTCGCGCTCGGTGTCGGTGACCGCCGAGCGCACCTTCTTCGCGGTGACCTTCGGGTCGTCGAGCAGATTGATCAGGCCCGCGTCGGTGGAGGCCGACTTGCTCATCTTGGCGGTGGGGTCCTGCAGGTCGAAGATCTTGGCCGTGCCCTTGACGATGTGCGGCTCTGGCACGACGAAGGTCTTCTTGAAGCGGGTGTTGAAGCGCTGGGCCAGGTTCCGGGTCAGCTCCAGATGCTGGCGCTGATCCTCGCCGACCGGCACCTGGTGCGGGCGGTAGAGCAGGATGTCGGCCGCCATCAGCACCGGGTAGGTGAACAGGCCGACGGTCGCGTTCTCGGCGCCCTGCTTGACCGACTTGTCCTTGAACTGGGTCATCCGGCCCGCCTCACCGAACCCGGTGATACAGCTCAGGACCCAGGCCAGCTCCGCGTGCTCAGGCACCTGGCTCTGCACGAACAGGGTCGACTTGGCCGGGTCGATACCGAGCGCGAGCAGCTGGGCGGCGGCGGACTTGGTGCGCGCGCGCAGCGCCTTGGGGTCCTGGCTGACGGTGATCGCGTGCATGTCGGGGATGAAATACAGCGCGTCGTAGTCGTCCTGCATGGTCACCCAGTACTGCAGCGCACCCAGGTAGTTGCCGAGGTGGAAGGAGTCGCTGGTGGGCTGGATGCCCGACAGCACCCGCTGCTTGCGTTCGGCCGTCGCGGCCGGGGCAGGACTGGACATGCCCTCGATCTTTCCATGTCGATCAAGCGGAATTTCGCTGCACCCAGTTCCGTGGATCGACGCCCGGCATGCTCGCCTTGCCCGCCCGGACATTGCGCTGTTCGCGCCGGGCCAGCAGCTGATAGGAGGGTGTGCTCGGCCCCGCCAGCGCACCGGCGAGCACGCGCGGCGCCAGCGGTGGCGTGCGATGAGCGGTGCGCAGGCTGCGGCACAGCGCGCGGTGCGCGAGCTCGTCGGTGAGCCCCCACTCGATGCCGTACATCCTCCGAATCCGTGGCGGCAGACTGCCCTGGACCAGGGAATACAGCGCGGTGCCGACCTGCTCGGCGGGCGGGGCCAGCCGGTAGGCCTTGCGGCTGCCCGCGAGGTAGGAGCCCACCAGCCGGGCCTCGTCGGTGAGGAACAGCTCGTCGGAGTCCAGGTAGGCGTCGAAGTACGCGCGGAAGGCCGGGTAGTCGCCGGGAGCGGCCTCGCGCGGCATACCGAACAACTCGCCCCAGCGCACGTAGTCCTGATACAGGTCCTCGCGTTCGGTGGCGGTGAGCTCGCGGACCAGCCGGTCGTACATGGCCTCGGCCGAATCGAAGGTGAAGGCCATGGTCATGAACATCAGGTGCGGGTCGTGCGCGGCATAGGCGCTGCCCGCCGGGTGGTGGGCGCCCGCGTCCTCGGGCAGCGTGCCGACCACCGGCTGATGCTTGCGACGGGTGAAGGCCAGCGCCCGGTCGGCCTCGGACTTGCTGCCCAGGAACACCGCCTCGAACATCGCGCCGGTGATCGCCAGGCGCGTGTACGGGGTGGCCCGGTGCGCGGTGTTCTCGCTGGTACCGACGAACAGCAGCGGATGGACCGCCCCGATCACCAGCGCGCGCACGCCGTAGGTGAGTCCCACCGCCCGCTTGCTCATCACCCTGCGGATCATCGAATCGTCGGCGAAATATCCGGGTTCGCCCTGCCGTGCGGCCATGCTGCGCCTCCTCGTCGAGTGCATCTGGCAATAGAATCCTCCAGATTTGATAATCTGGCAAGAGTCTCTACCAGAAAAGCCCCGGGAGCCGACAGGACGCAAAATGGATGCCGTGACCGCACAACGGACCTATGGCGGCGTCTCGGCGGCCGAGCGCAAGGCGCAGCGCCGCACCGCACTGCTGGACGCGGCCCTCGAGCTCGTCGGCGAGGACGGGCAGGCCAAGCTGACCGTGGCCGGGCTGTGCGCCCGCGCCGGACTCAACGAGCGCTACTACTACGAGAACTTCGAGCATCGCGACGCGGTCCTCGAGGCGGTCCTGGACCGGATCGCCGAGGAACTCACCGCCGCCATCGTCACCGCGCTGGCGGGAGCGGCCCCCGACAGCCGCGCCCAGGCACACGCCGCCATCCACGCGGGCACCTCGGTGCTCATCGACGACCCGCGCAAGGCCCGTGCCGCGCTGATCGCGGGCATGGCCACACCCGAACTCCGGGCGCGCACCGCACGCACGGTGCGCGCGTTCGCCCGGCTGGTCGCCGCGCAGGGCAGCGGGTTCTATCAGGTGGAGATCGCGCAGAACATCGTCGACTTCCGCGCGCTGTACCTGGTCGGCGGGCTCACCCAGACCCTGACCACCTGGCTCGCGGGCGACCTCGATCTCACCCGCGAACAACTCGTCGACCAGATCACCGACGTGTTCGTCCTGCTCGGCGACGACCTGGCCGGTCGCCGCTGAGTCCGTCGGCTACGGCTGATCGAGTGGCATCGGGCAGACGCGAATACCGGCGCTAGGAGCCGGGGCGGTCGGTCAACGCGACCGCATCGAAGGCCGACGGCTCGCCCTGCAGCACGACGCGGAAGGCCACATCGCGACGCGCCCAGTAGGCCGCGCAGTCGCGCACCGCGCCCGCGAACCAGTCGCGTTCGGTGGGCTGCTCGGCCAGCAGCTCGGCGGCGGCGCGGACCACCGCCACATAGCCGGGCGCGTCACCGACGAAATCGTCGAGGTCACGCAGGCACTCGTCGAAGGCGTCCTTGTTGGCGCCGAAGTAGTACGGGAACTGGAAGGCGGCGGCGAACTCGTCGAACAGCGCCGCGACCGTGCGCATCTTGGGTCCGCGCAGTTCGCGCACCCGGTAGTCGGCCGGCGCGTCGTAGCGCACCCCGCTGAATTGCGCGGCGTCGACGGCCAGCGCACCGAACACCGGGCCCGTCGGGGCTCCGGCGGTGGGGCGGGCAAGGAACTGCGACAGCGGCATTCGCGACGTCATCAGCGCATCCTCGTGAAGGTGTCGTAGTGGTCACCGGTGTACCAGGCCGAACCATCACTGCCGGTCACGATGCGCTCCGCATCACGAGACCGATTGCGCTGCTTGGGATTGACATCCCACTCCTGATACTTCACCGGATTCCCCGCCGAATCCTTCGGCGGCAGTTTCGTCCCCCGGTTCATCCACTGCTCCCCACCCTTGGTCCCGGGCGAGCCCGCCGAATCCGGCCACCGCCCCGCATCGATCTCGACCAACGTCGCGTACGCCCGATCCGGAACCCCCGCCACCTTGCTGACCGGCGCGGCCGAACTCCCCCCGGGTTTCGCCGCGGGCGCACCCGGCTTGGGCGCGGTACTGGCACCACCGGCGACCGCGGCGGTCGTGGTCACCGAGGTAGTGCTGTTGTCCCCGGACCCACCGAACACCGACAGCCCGAGCGCGGCCAGAACGAGAACAAGCCCGGCAAGCAATCCGAGCGTCTTACGCGAGAGGTTCACCGTGATGAACCTACGTCACCGAGCCCGCCACCCACGAGCGGCTTGATAGTATCATCCATGTAACTATCATCGATGATACCAAGGGGAGCGATGGACTTCGTCGGGCGATGGCGCGAACTGCGGACCTTGGATACCGCGCTGGCCGGGGTCCGGGCCGCGATCGGTACCGCGAAACCGGGGAACTGTCTGATCCTGCGCGGTCGCCGCCGCATCGGTAAGTCCGCGCTGATCGAGGAGTTCACTCAGCGCAGCGGCGCGCCGAATATGTTCTACACCAGCGAGATCGGACTCGGAACCGATCCGCTGATCGAGTTCGCCGATACGGTCGCGCATTCGTCCCTCCCCGATGCCGACGTCTTCGCCGATGCCCTGCCGGCCAACTGGACCGCGGCGCTGCGGCAGCTGGCGGGGATCCTGCCGGACGACGAGCCGAGTGTCGTCGTCCTCGACGAACTGCCCTACCTCATGGACGACGCGGGGGCCTTCGAGAGTGTCCTGCAGCGCGCATGGGACCGCGAACTGTGCCGCAAACCGGTCCTGCTGATCCTCATCGGGTCCGATCTGGCCATGATGGCCGCGCTCACCTCGCACGGTCGGCCGTTCCATCAGCGCGGCACCGAGATGCGGCTGGGTCCGCTCGACCCCGCCGACGTCGCGACGATGACCGGCGCCGACGCCGCGACCGCTTTCGACGCCACGCTGGTCACCGGCGGGCTACCCATCATCTGCGCACGCTGGCGGCCCGAGGACGATGTGTGGACATTCCTGACCAGGGAACTGGCGGATCCGGTCAGCCCTTTGATCGTCTCCGCACAGCTGTCTCTGGCCGCCGAATTCCCCGAACAGACCTTGGCCCGACAGGTTCTGTCCGCGATCGGCAGCGGCGAGCGAACGTTCACCAATATCGCCCGGGCGGCAGGCGGGCTCGCCAACACCAGCCTGTCCCGCGCCTTGAACCTGTTGACGGACAAAGGAATCGTCGCGGGCGACCTACCGATCTCGCTCACCCCGTCGAAGGACCGCCGGTACCGCATCACCGACTCGTACCTGCGATTCTGGCTCACCTTCCTCGGCCCCCACCTCCCCGAACTGGATCGCCTGCGCGCGGACCTGACCCTCGCGCGGATTCGACGCGGCTGGACGAGCTGGCGTGGCCGGGCGGTCGAGCCGCTCATCCGCGAGTCCCTGGCACGGCTCCTCCCGGCCCGAGGTATCCCCGCCGTCCCGGCGATCGGCGGGTACTGGACCCGTACCAACGACGTGGAGATCGACATCGTCGGCGCCGACCGGGAACCCGTCGCCAAGGAACTGGCCTTCCTCGGGTCCATCAAGTGGCTGGAGAACTCACCGTTCGACACCCACGACCTCACGACCCTGCAGAACCACCGCTTCCGGCTGACCGACGAGGCCATCCCGTTGATCGCGGTCAGCCGCTCCGGCGTCGCCACCGATCACCTGGCCGCCGCGTTCACCCCCGACGACCTCCTGGCCGCGTGGCGACCACGAACTGTTCGACCGTGAGCCGTCGTCACCGGAACTGGACGGTGACCGGGGCGTGGTCGGACCAGCGCTGGTCGTAGGCGGGGGCGCGTTCGACGACGGCTTGTTTGGCTCGGGTGGGGAGGTCGCCGAGGGCGAGGTGGTAGTCGATGCGCCAGCCGGAGTCGTTGTCGAAGGCTCGGCCCCGGTAGGACCACCAGCTGTAGGGACCTGCGGTGTCGGGGTGGAGGGCGCGGACGACGTCGACGTAGCCGGCGGCGAGGAGTTCGGCGATCCAGGCGCGTTCCTCGGGCAGGAAGCCCGCGGATTTCTGGTTGGCCTTCCAGTTCTTGAGGTCCACTTCGGCGGGGGCGATGTTCCAGTCGCCGCTGACGACGAAATCGCCGGTGCGGGTCTTCAGGTAGGCGCCGAGTTCGGCCATGAAGCGGTACTTCTCGTCCTGCTTGGGGGTGTTCTCCTCGCCGGAGTGCACGTACACGCTGGCCGCGGTGATCTCGCCGAAGTCGGCCTCGATATAGCGGCCGGAGGCGGCGAACTCGGCGCTGCCGAAGCCGATCCGTACTGCGTCGGGGGCGCGGCGCGACAGGAGGCCGACCCCGGCGCGGCCCTTGGATTCCGGTTCGGCGTGCGAGAGCACCCACCCGGCGTCGAGGGCGGGCGCCAGTGCCGTCGCGACCTGCGCGTCGGTCGCGCGCGTCTCCTGCAGGCACACGATGTCGGCTTCGGTCGCGGCGAGCCACGCCAGCATGCCCTTGGTCGACGCGGCACGCACGCCGTTCACATTCACAGTCGAGAGGATCAGAGCCACCGTACGACCGTACAATGGCAGGTCAGGAATGCTCCCCGGGACACCGCTGTCCAGGAAGGGGTGGATGACGATGACGTCACGCACCGCCAAGTCCACTGCCCGTCCCGCGCCCGTCGCGGCGCTGCATCTCGGGTCGGGTGACCCGGTGCTGCTGTTGCACGGATTCATGCTCTCGCCACACTGCTGGGAACAGGTGGCGCGGCGGATGTCGGCGAACTGCGAGGTGTACGCGCCCGCCTTCGCGGGGCACTGGGGTGGCCCGGAGGTCGAGGGCTGGTCGCTGGATGTGTACGCGCTGGCCGATCAGATCGAGAACCAGCTCGACGAATTGGGTTGGCGTGACTGCCATATCGCCGGCAATTCGCTCGGCGGCTGGGTGGGACTGGAGCTGGCCCGGCGTGGCCGGGCACGGACCCTCACCGCCATCGCGCCCGCGGGCGGCTGGACCCAGCCCTCGATCACCCAGTTACGCATCGGCGCCAAGTTCGCCTCGCTGATCCCGTTCGTCGAGATCGGCAAGCGCCTTGGCACCTTCGTGGTGGACAACGCGCTGGTCCAGCAGGTGGCGGGGTTCCTGGTCGCCAAGCACGTGAGCGCGATCCCGCGCCGCGACCTGGCGACCCTGGTGACCGCGGTGCTGCACTGCGAAGTGATCGTCCCGATGCTGCTGGGCAGCCTGCGCGCCCCGTCGATGACCGATCTCGACACGATCGCGACCCCGGTGCGGATGCTGCTGGCCGAGTACGACCGGATCATCCCCAACAGCGTCTACGCCACCCGCTACCTGCGCGAACTGCCCGAATCGGCCGACCGCATCGTGGTGCACGGGGTGGGTCATGTGCCGATGCTGGAGGCGCCGGACCGGATCGCGACGCTCATCGCCGAGCACATCTACGCCAGCCGCGGGCACCTGCGCGCGGTCTGAGGCCGGGTGGGCGGACGATGTCCGCCCACCGTCAGCGGGTCAGCGCTTGTAGTTGCTGAAGTCGCCCCGCCAGATCAGCTCCTCGGAGGTGACGACCGCGGGCTTGAGCTTGTCGACCGGCACCGCGTAGGCGATCTTGATGGTCTGCTTGGAGCCGGGCGGCAGCTTGCCCTCGAGGCCGTACTTGTAGTTCTTGTCCAGCGAGAGCACCGACTCGGCGGCGGTCCCGTCCTCGCCGAAGACCAGCGACGGGGATGACCAGCGGTCCAGCGCCTTGGACGAGGTGTTGTTGAGCTGGAAGGTGAACACCGAGACGGCACCCTCGCGCTCGACCTGGTCGCCCTCCACCTTCAGGATCGACAGCTCGACGCCGGATTCGAGCTTGCCGGTGTCACCCGGGTTCAGCACGCCGTCGGCGTTCGGGGTGGCCGGGGCCGCCGAGGACGTGGTGGCCGACGACGGCGTGACCGGCTGACCACCGGGCGGCAGTTCTTCCTGGCATCCGGCCAGCAGCAAGGCGGCGGCAGCCACCGTGGCGGACAGCGCGAAACGGGTCTTCACGGATTCCCCTCCTCATGGGACGCGCGGGGTCTCCATGCGAGATCTTCCCCCCGAGCACAGCGCAAGCATCATATACATGCCTGTGCCGCTGCGTTTTCCCGCGCGCGAGGGTCAGAGGAGCTTGCGCGCCAGCTGTGCCGGGAGGACACGCAGGGCGTAGCCGAACGGCACCCACGGCCAAGCGGGCACATACGCCTTGGCGCGGCGCTTCTCGATGGCGGCGACCATGGCGCGCACGCCGGTGGCGGTGTCCACCATGAACTTCGGCTCGTGTTTGATCCGGTCGTTCATCTCCGAGCGGATGTAGCCGGGATAGATCACCGAGACATCCACGCCGGGAATGTTTTCCGTGCGCACACCCTCGGCGAGCGCGGCCACGCCCGCCTTGGTGGCGGCGTAGGTGGTGAGGGTCTTGGGCATGCCGCGCAGGGCCGAGATCGAGGAGATCATGACCAGGTGGCCGTGGCCCTGGGCGCGGAACAGGGTGAGCGCGGCCTCGCTCTGGGTGAGGGCGGCAAGGAAATTCACCGTCGCGGTCGCCCGGTTGGCGTCGTGGCGGCCGGTGCCCAGCGGGGCGCCCTTGCCCAGGCCCGCGTTCACCACGACGCGATCGATCGTGCCGAACTCGGCGGCGAACTCGTCGAAGACACGAAAGACGGCCGCGTCGTCGACGACGTCGAGCGCCTTCACCGACACCACGCGGTCCGGCTGTTCGGCCAGAATCTGCGTGCGCAGCTCGTCGAGGCGCTCGGTGCGGCGCGCGCACAGGGCGAGGTCGTAGCCGAGAGCGGCGAACTGGCGGGCCATCTCGGCGCCGAGGCCCGAGCTGGCGCCGGTGACGAGGACGACGCCCCGGCGGTCACTGCGCGAATTCATGGGTCCACGGTAGTCACCGTCCGCACCCCCGGTGCCGCTTCGGTAGCAGCTGCCCGCGAATCCGCGACCGCGTCGGCGACCACCACCGGCGTGCGCCGGGCACCGAAGCGGTACGGCGGCGCCGTGCCGGGGTGTGCGGTCAGTGCACCGCGACCAGGCGGGCGGTATTGGCGGCCTCGTCGTCGGCGGCCTCGTTGGCGGCGAGTTCGGCGTGCACCCGGTCGTAGTAGCGGTTGATCTCGGCATTGGTGGTCTCCTCGTCCCAGCCGAGCAGCGGGGCGATCAGCCGGGCGATCTGCGGGGCGGCGGCCAGGCCGCGGTCGGGGACCTCGATGGAGATGCGGGTGCGGCGGGTGAGCACGTCGTCCAGGTGCAGAGCGCCCTCGTGGGTGACGGCGTAGACGATCTCCGCGGCGATGTACTCGGGCGCGCCCGAAATCGGCTGTCGCAGGGTGTGATCGGTGCGGACCAGATCGAGCAGCTCGCTGGTCAGCGAGCCGTAGCGGCCCAGCAGGTGCTCGACGGTCTCGGCGGGCAGCCCGGCGGCGGCCGCCAGCGACTGGGCCGCGGCGAGCATCTCGGCGTAGCCCGCCGCGCCGAGGATCGGCAGCGTGTCGGTGGACGAGGCGGGGATCTCGCCGCCGAGGCGGGCGGCGACGGCGTCGACCACATCGGCGGCCATCACCCGGTAGGTGGTGTACTTGCCGCCCGCGATCACGAACAGGCCCGGCGCGGGCTCGGCCACGGCGTGCTCGCGCGAGAGCTTGGCGGTCTCCTTGGACGCGCCGGTCATCAGCGGCCGCAGACCCGCGTAGGTGCCGACGATGTCGGCCCTGGTCAGTGGCTCGCGCAGCAGCCCGTTGACGTGGTCGAGGATGTACTGCACGTCGGCGGCGGTGGCGGTGGGGTGGTTCTTGTCCAGCGCCCAGTCGGTGTCGGTGGTGCCGATGATCCAGTGCTCGGCCCACGGGATGACGAACAGCACCGACTTCTCGGTGCGCATGATCAGCCCGGTGTGCAGGTCGAGCCGGTCGCGCGGGACCAGGATGTGCACGCCCTTGGACATGCGCACATGGAACGGGAAGTCGACGCCGGTCAGCTTGATCATGTCGTCGGTCCACACGCCGGTCGCGCTGATCACGCTGCGGGCCCGGATGGTGTGTTCGCGGCCGGTTTCCAGGTCGCGCACGCGGGCGCCGACGACCCGCTCGCCGTCGCGTTCCAGCCCCGTCACCGTGGTGCGGGTGAGCACGGTCGCGCCCTGTTCGGCGGCGGTGCGGGCGATCATCATGGTGTGCCGGGCGTCGTCTACCTGGGCGTCGTAGTAGCGGATGGCGCCGGTCATGGCGTCCTCGCGCAGCGCGGGCGCGAGTTCCAGTGCGCCGGTGCGGGTCAGGTGCTTGTGCATGGGGACGGTGCGCGCGCCGCCGAGGGTGTCGTAGAGGGCGATGCCCGCGCCGATGTAGGCGCGCTCCCACACGCGGTGCTGCAGCGGGAACAGGAACGGCACCGGCCGCACCAGGTGCGGCGCGAGCGTGTTCAGCAGCAGCCCACGTTCTTTCAGCGCCTCGCGCACCAGCGCGAAGTCCATCTGCTCGAGGTAGCGCAGGCCGCCGTGGATGAGTTTGGACGAGCGGCTCGAGGTACCCGCGGCGAAATCGCGGGTCTCGACCAGGGTCACCGACAGGCCGCGCGACGCCGCGTCGAGCGCGGCACCCGCGCCGGTCACCCCGCCGCCGATGACCAGCACGTCGATCTCCTCGGCGCCGAGCCCGGCGATCGCCTGCTCACGGTAGCTGCGATCCAGTTGTACAGACATGCGGTTCTCCTTGGACAAAGGGGTTGTCGGAGTTCAGATCTCGGCCCAGTCGAGGGTCCGGGAGACGGCCTTGCGCCAGCGGGCGTAGCCGTGTTCGCGCTGCTCGTCGGACCAGGTGGGATACCAGCGGACGTCTTCGGCCCAGTTGTCGAGCAGGTCGTCGGTGGAGGCCCAGAAGCCCACGGCCAGCCCGGCGGCGTAGGCGGCGCCCAGCGCGGTGGTCTCGGCGACGACCGGCCGCGAGACCGGCACGCCGAGCAGATCGGCCTGGATCTGCATGGCCAGCTGGTTGACGGTGACACCGCCGTCGACCCGCAGCGTCTCGAGCCGCACGCCCGCGTCGCGCTGCATGGCCTCGACCACGTCACGGGTCTGGTAGGCGATGGATTCCAGGGTGGCCCTGGCCAGGTGCGCGTTGTTGCTGTAGCGCGAGAGGCCGACCACCGCGCCGCGCGCGTCGGGCCGCCAGTACGGGGCGAACAGCCCGGAGAAGGCGGGCACGAAGTAGACCCCACCGGAGTCGGTGACCTGGCCGGCCAGGTCCTCGATCTGCGCGGCGCCCGCGATGATGCCGAGCTGATCGCGCAGCCACTGCACGGCCGAACCGGTGACGGCGATCGAGCCCTCCAGCGCGTAGGCGGGCTTGTCGTCGCCGAAGCGGTAGGCGACCGTGGTGAGCAGGCCGTGCCGGGAACGCACGATCTCGGTGCCGGTGTTGAGCATGAGGAAATTGCCGGTGCCGTAGGTGTTCTTGGCCTCGCCGGGCCGGAAGCACACCTGGCCTACGGCGGCGGCCTGCTGGTCACCGAGCACGCCCGCGATGGGGACGACACCCTTGAACGGGCCGTCGGGGTTGGTGCTGCCGAAACCGGCCGGGTTCGCCGAGGCGGCGATGGCGGGGAGCATCGCGCGCGGGATGTCGAAGATCGCGAGGAGTTCGTCATCCCAGTCCAGGGTCTCCAGGTCCATGAGCATGGTGCGCGAGGCATTGGTGGGATCGGTGACGTGCACGCCGCCGCGGATACCGCCGGTCAGGTTCCAGATGAGCCAGGTGTCCATGGTGCCGAACAGGGCGTCGCCGCGTTCGGCGTCGGCGCGCACGCCCGGGACGGTGTCCAGGATCCAGCGCAGTTTGCCGCCGGAGAAGTAGGGCGCGGGTGGCAGGCCGGTGCGGGCGCGGATGAGTTCGCTGTGCCCGGCGGCGTCGAGGTCGGCGATGACGCGGTCGGTGCGGGTGTCCTGCCAGACGATGGCATTGCCGTAGGGGCGGCCGGTGTGGCGATTCCAGACCACGGTGGTCTCGCGCTGATTGGTGACGCCGATCGCGGCGAGCTCGGCGGCGGTCAGATCCGCTTGCGCCAGTGCGGTTTTGACGACCGTGCGGGTGCGCTCCCAGATCTCGTCCGGATTGTGTTCGACCCAGCCCGCCCGCGGCATGATCTGCTCGTGCTCGAGCTGATGGCGCGCGACGACGGCACCGTGCCGGTCGAAAACCATGAAGCGTGTCGATGTGGTGCCCTGGTCGATCGCACCCACATACATCGTTGTCCTTTCACCGGACTCCGCGGTGAGTCCGCCCTGCGCGATCCACGCTAGGAACCGGGTTCGGGGGCCGCCATCTCCACCGTTCGACAATGCCGAACGGGCTGGTAGGTTCGGGGTGTGCCTGGCCCGATCCAGTCGATCGAACGCGCCGCCGCGGTGCTGCGTCTGCTCGCGCGTGCCCCCGGCCCGCTCGCCGTCGGGGAGATCGCCGGCGCCCTCGACCTGGCCAAACCCACCGCGCACGGCATCCTGCGGACGCTGCTGGGCGTCGGGTTCGTCGACCAGGACGCCACGACCGGCCGCTATCTGCTTGGGCCCGCGCTCGGCGAACTCGGCACCGACCGGCTCGATGTGAACGAGCTGCGCTCGCGGGCGATCCACCGGGCCGACGCGCTCGCGGCGCGCACCGGGGAGTCGGTACGGATCGCGGTGGGGCGCGCGGACGGCGTCACGGTGATCCACCACGTCTTCCGGCCGGACAACAGCGCCCAGGCGCTCGCGGTCGGCGAGGTGCTGCCCGCGCACGCCACCGCGCTGGGCAAGGTGCTGCTGGCCTATGACGCCGTGCCTGCTCGGACACGGTCTGCGGCTGGCGCAGCCGGTTCGGGGGCCCCGTCCGGCGCCGACCCGGAGCTGACCGCCTTCACCCGGCGCACCATCGTCGATCGCGACGAACTCGCGCGCGCGGTCACCGAGGTCCGGCGGGCGGGATGGGCCGGTGAGGTCGGCGAGTTCCGCGGCGGGGAGGCGGGTGTGGCCGCGCCGATCCGCGACCGGGGCGGGCTGGTGGTCGCGGCGCTCGGGATCACCGGGCCGGTGGATCGGTTATGCGACAACCGATTACAGCTGCGTGCCACGGCGATCGAGCACGTGCGCGCCGCGGCGCGGGCCGTGCACCGCGACCTGAGCGTGTCGCCGTGAGAAGGCGCCCGGCGGCGATCGGCTCGCCGACGCACGACCACGCGGCAGGCGCCGGGCTTGCGCGCCCCCTGGGTCACTTCCGGCGTTGCGGCGAGATAGCCTGCCGCGCAAGCGATTACTGCCGGACCATCCCGACCGACCGGGTAGAGGTGCACCGGCAGCCCGCGAATGACCTCGCTGACGGGAGCCGGACCCGATGACCCGACGCTTCGTCCTGTCCATCGACCAGGGCACCACATCGAGCCGGTGCATCGTGTTCGACCGGCACGCCCGGCTGGCGGGGCTCGCGCAGCGCGCGCAGCGCCAGCATTATCCCAGGTCAGGGTGGGTGGAGCAGGACGCGCTGGAGATCTGGCGGACCGTCGAGAAGCTGGTCCCCGCCGCGTTGCGGGACGCGGGGATCGGGGTCGAGGACGTGGCCGCGATCGGAATCGCCAATCAGCGCGAGACCACCGTGGTGTGGGATCGCGTGACCGGGGTGCCGGTGCGGCGGGCGATCGTCTGGCAGGACGTACGCACCGAGGCGCTGGTCGAGCGACTGCGCGAACAGCCCGGCGCGGAACGCATTACAGAGCTGAGCGGGCTGCCACTGGCCACCTATTTCGCCGCGCCCCGGCTGCGCTGGCTGCTCGACGAAGTCGACGGGCTGCGCGAGCGGGCCGAACGCGGTGACGTGCTGTTCGGGACGATGGAGTCCTGGCTGATCTGGAATCTCACCGGCGAACACGTCACCGATGTGACCAATGCGGGCCGGACCTTGCTGATGAACCTGGCGACCCGTCAGTGGGACGCGGAACTGTTGCGGTTCTTCGATATTCCGCCCGCGATGCTGCCGCGCATCGAGTCGTCGACCGGCGATTTCGGGATCGCGCGGACCGCCGCCCCCGGAGTACGGATCGGCGCCGCCCTGGGCGACCAGCACGCCGCGCTCTTCGGCCAGACCTGTTTCGCGCCGGGCGAGACCGAATGCACCTACGGCACCGGCGGATTCCTGATGATGAACACCGGCGCCGAACTCGTGCGCTCCCGGCACGGACTGCTCACCACCATCGGCTACCAGGTGGGCCCGGAGCCGGTGTACGCGCTGGAGGGGCCGATCGCGGTCACCGGGTCGCTGGTGCAGTGGCTGCGCGACATCGTCGGCCTGATCGCCACCGCACCCGAAATCGAAACGCTCGCAAGCACTGTCGACGACAACGGCGGCTGCTATCTGGTCCCCGCCTTCTCCGGCCTCTACGCCCCGCACTGGCGCAGCGACGCCCGCGGCCTGCTCATCGGCCTCACCTCGTACGTCACGAAAGGCCACCTCGCCCGCGCCGTCCTCGAGGCCACCGCCTGGCAGACCCGCGACGTGGTCGAGGCCATGAACGCCGACGCCGGTCTGCGCGCGCGATCCCTGCGCGTAGCGGGCGGTATGGCCGCCAACAACCTGCTCATGCAGATCATCGCCGACGTCCTCGACATCCCCGTCACCCGCCCCCTGGTCACCGAGACCGTCTCCCTCGGCGCCGCCTACGCCGCGGGCCTGGCCGTCGGCTACTGGCCCGACCTCCAGGGCCTACGCCGCAACTGGCGAGCCGCCGCCCAATGGCTCCCCCACCCCGACCGCACCCGCCGCGACGAGGAATACGCCCACTGGCAACGCGCCGTCCACCTCAGCATCGGCTGGGCCCGCCCGGCAGACGGGCCGAACTGACGGCCACGTGCGCCGGTGTCCTCAGCCGAAGAGCTCGTTCGCGGATGTCGCGGTGAGGGCCCGCTGGAGCCATTCCTCGAGCTGCGCGCGGTCGGCGCATTCCGCGAGCTGGGTACGCTGCGCCGCCAAGAGTGCCAATCGCCTACGGCGTGCTGTGTGACGCGCGGCGGGCCAGCCAGACGGTGGTGGTGAACAGGAGGACGCCTGCGATGGCCAGAACAGCGCCGACGGCGGCGGGGGCGGTGTAGCCGAGGCCTGCGGCGATGACGAGGCCGCCGAGCCAGGCGCCTGCGGCGTTGGCGATGTTGAGGGCGGCGTGGTTGAGGGCGGCGGCGAGGGTTTGGGCGTCGGCGGCGACGTCCATGAGGCGGGTTTGCAGGCCGGGTGCCAGGGCCGCGCCGGAGGCGCCGACGAGGAAGGCGCCCAGGGCGGCGGTGACCGGGTTGTGGGCGGCCAGGACGAAGCCGGCCAGGATGACGACCATGGCGAGCAGGGCGGCGAAGATCGAGCGGTCGACGCCGCGGTCGGCCAGGATGCCACCGAGGACATTGCCCGCGATCATGCCGAGGCCGAACAGGGCGAGCACGATCGGGACGGCGCCGACGGACAGCCCGGCCACATCGGTCATGGTGGTGGCGATGTAGGTGTAGACGGCGAACATGCCGCCGAAGCCGATCGCGCCGACGGCCAGGGTGAGCAGCACCTGGGGGCGGCGCAGGGCGCCCAGTTCGGTGCGCGGATCGGTGATGGTCATGGTGGTCAGCGGTGGCACGAACCGCCACAGCGCGGCCACGGTCGCCACGCCGATGATCGCGACCACCACGTAGGCGTCCCGCCAGCCCAGATGCTGGCCGAGCCAGGTCGCGCCCGGCACACCGACCACATTGGCCACGCTCAATCCGAGCATCACCGCGGCCACCGCCTTGGCCCGCTGCCCGGCGGGCGCGAGCGTGGCGGCCGCCAGCGAGGCGACACCGAAGTAGGCGCCGTGCGGCAATCCGGAGACGAATCGCGCCGCCACGAGCGACCCGAAGGTCGGGGCGAGCACGGTCGCGGCATTGCCGACGGTGAACGCGGCCATCAACGCGATGAGCAGCTTCTTGCGCGGCACCCGTGCGCACAGCGCGGCGATCAGCGGCGCCCCGACGACCACGCCGAGCGCGTACGCCGACACCGCATGACCGGCCGTGGGCTCGGTGATCCGGAAGTCGCCCGCGATATCGGGCAGCAGTCCCATGGTCACGAACTCGGTGGTGCCGATCCCGAATCCACCCAGCGCCAACGCCAGCATCGCGGGAATGTGCCAGCTGGTGCGTGGCGCCACGCGGTCGGCGGCGGAGAGGGAGGAAGTCACGCCTCCATGCAACGGCGAGTCCCGGTCCCGCGCATCCCGGGACGACCGTGAGTTACCCCACCCGGACACGGAACAGCCCGGCGAGCAACCCACTGTTCTCGCGAGAACACGGGTAACTCACCGGGCCGAGCGAACGCTGCCCACCTCACCGTGGGGCTGCCGACGCAGCCCACTATCGGCCAGAGGCGGAAAGGCTCACTTCAGGGTGCGGGCCAAATTCGCGTCCAAGGCACCCAGGAATTCCTCGGTGCTCAGGTAGCCCTGATCGCCGCCGACGAGCAGCGCCAGGTCCTTGGTCATCTGCCCACCCTCGACGGTCTTGATGACCACGTCTTCGAGCGCCTGCGCGAAGCCGATCACCTCGGGGGTGTTGTCCAGCTTGCCGCGGTGTTCGAGGCCGCGGGTCCAGGCGAAGATCGACGCGATCGGGTTGGTCGAGGTCGGCTTGCCCTGCTGGTGCTGACGGTAGTGCCGGGTGACGGTGCCGTGTGCGGCCTCCGCTTCACAGGTCTTGCCGTCCGGGGTGAGCAGCACCGAGGTCATCAGGCCGAGCGAGCCGAAGCCCTGGGCCACGGTGTCGGACTGCACGTCGCCGTCGTAGTTCTTGCAGGCCCAGACGTAGCCGCCCTCCCACTTCATGGAGGAGGCGACCATGTCGTCGATGAGGCGGTGCTCGTAGGTCAGGCCCGCCGCGTCGAACTCGGCCTTGAACTCGGCGTCGAAGACTTCCTGGAAGGTGTCCTTGAACATGCCGTCGTAGGCCTTGAGGATGGTGTTCTTCGTGGAGAGGTACACCGGGTAGTTCTGCTGCAGGCCGTAGTTGAACGAGGCGCGCGCGAAGTCCTCGATGGACTTCTTGAAGTTGTACATGCCCATGACGACGCCGCCGTCCTCCGGCATCTTCACGACCTCGTGCACGATCGGCTCGCTGCCGTCCTCCGGGGTGAAGGTCAGCGTGACGGTGCCCGCCTCGAAGACCTTGAAGTCGGTGGCGCGGTACTGGTCGCCGAAGGCGTGGCGGCCGATGATGATCGGCTTGGTCCAGCCGGGCACCAGGCGGGGCACGTTGGAGATGATGATCGGCGCGCGGAAGATGGTGCCACCCAGGATGTTACGGATGGTGCCGTTGGGCGAGCGCCACATCTTCTTGAGGCCGAACTCCTTCACCCGCGCTTCGTCGGGGGTGATGGTGGCGCACTTGACGCCGACGCCGTGCTTCTTGATGGCGTTCGCGGCGTCGACGGTGACCTGGTCGTCTGTCTTGTCGCGATACTCGATGCCGAGGTCGTAATACTCGAGGTTCACGTCGAGATACGGGTGGATCAGCTTGTCCTTGATGAACTGCCAGATGATCCGGGTCATCTCGTCGCCGTCGAGTTCTACGACGGTACCTTCAACCTTGATCTTGGACATGGATCTTCGTGTCCTCCTAGGATGGTGCCCTCATTGCACGGCCAGGCGAACACGCTTGTGAGCGGACCCCAGCTGTTCCAACAGACAACGTATATGCCCCGCGTTGTCGGCGGGACGTGTGGTGCAAACAAGACAAGCGTACTGCTGCCCGGGACCTCACCGCGATGGGAGGGCCCGCTGTGCGGGACTGTGCCGATCGCGACGTGATCCAGGCTACGTTCAGCCGGGAAGTTTCCGTGTGGGGGCTTGTCCGGTTAACATGACGGCAAGGTCATGAGTACCAGCGTCAAGCCCCGGCTCGCTGGTCGGCAACCCTCCAGTTGCGGTGGGGTGCTCCGGGTGATGACCGGGCTCTCGAAGGTCGAGGGCAAGCGCGCATCCCAGGAGGCCCCCATGTGTTGTTGTCCGTCGATCCGACCCAGTTGACGAATTCCCCGGCGCACAACCCTGGAGCACTTTCATGACCGACTCTGCCCTGCCCGAGAACTGGACCTTCGAGACCAAGCAGATCCACGCGGGCCAGGCCCCCGACGCGAGCACCAACGCGCGGGCCCTGCCGATCTACCAGACCACCTCCTACACCTTCCGCGACACCGATCACGCCGCCGCGCTGTTCGGGCTCGCCGAGCCGGGCAACATCTACACCCGGATCATGAACCCCACCCAGGACGCGGTGGAGCAGCGCATCGCCGCGCTCGAGGGTGGTGTCGCCGCGCTGTTGCTGGCCTCGGGCCAGGCCGCCGAGACCTACGCGATCCTGAACCTGGCGGGCGCCGGTGACCACATCGTGTCCAGCCCGCACCTCTACGGCGGCACCTACAACCTGTTCCACTACTCGCTGCCCAAGCTGGGCATCGAGGTCTCCTTCGTCGAGGACCCCGACGACCTGGCCCAGTGGCAGGCCGCCATCCGGCCCAACACCAAGGCCTTCTACGGCGAGACCATCGCCAACCCGAGCAGCGCGGTGTTCGACATCCCCGGCATCGCCGCCGTCGCGCACGCCGCGGGCCTGCCGCTGATCGTCGACAACACCGTCGCCACCCCGTACCTGATCCAGCCGCTGGCCCACGGCGCCGACATCGTCGTGCACTCGGCCACCAAGTACCTGGGCGGGCACGGCGCGGCCGTCGCGGGCGTGATCGTCGACGGTGGCACCTTCGACTGGACCGTGCGCGACGCCGAGGGCAACGCCCGTTTCCCCGGCTTCACCGAGCCGGACCCGAGCTACCACGGCGCGGTCTTCGCCGACCTGGGCGCGCCCGCCTACGCGCTCAAGGCCCGCGTGCAGCTGCTGCGTGATCTGGGCGCGGCGGTCTCGCCGTTCAACGCCTTCCTCATCGCCCAGGGCATCGAGACGCTGAGCCTGCGGGTGGAACGGCACGTGGCCAACGCCGAGGCCGTGGCGAAGTTCGTCGCCGAGCAGCCGGGCGTGGAGAAGGTGTACTACGCGGGCCTCGAGTCCTCGCCCTGGCACGAGCGGATCACGCAACTGGCCCCCAAGGGCGCCGGCGCGATCGTGGCCTTCGACCTGGCCGGTGGCGTCGACGCGGGCAAGAAGTTCGTGGACGCTCTGAGCCTGCACAGCCATGTCGCTAACATCGGTGATGTGCGTTCTCTCGTGATTCACCCGGCCTCGACCACGCACTCGCAGTTGACGCCGGAGGAGCAGCTGGCCGCAGGCGTGTCTCCGGGGCTGGTGCGGCTCGCGGTGGGTATCGAGGGCATCGACGACATCCTGGCCGATCTGCGGGCCGGTTTCGCGGCGGCGACGACGTGACTGTGAGCACCGAATCGCCGATCGCCCGACCCGGCTCCGGGGTGGCTCTGCCGCCCCCGGACGGGCGACTCGGCGTGGTCGCCATCGGGGACGTGACGCTGGAGAACGGCGCCGTGGTCCCCGATGTGCGGCTCGCGGTGCAACGCTGGGGCGAGCTCTCGCCCACCCTGGACAATGTGGTGCTGGTCGAGCACGCGCTCACCGGCGACTCCGCCGTCATCGCCAGCCCGGACAATCCCGCGCCGGGCTGGTGGGAGGGCATGGTCGGCCCCGGCGCGCCGATCGACACCGACGAATGGTGTGTGATCGCCACCAACGTGCTCGGCGGCTGCAAGGGCAGCACCGGCCCGTCCAGCATCGCCCCCGACGGAAAGCCGTGGGGCGCGCGTTTCCCCGGCCTGACCATCCGTGACCAGGTGACCGCCGAGGCGCAGCTGCTCGACCTGCTCGGCATCGAGCGGCTCGGCGCGGTGGTCGGCGGGTCGATGGGCGGCATGCGGGTGCTGGAGTGGATCATCGGCAGCCCGGAGCGGGTCTCGGCCGCGCTGGTGCTGGCCGTCGGAGCCAGGGCCACCGCCGATCAGATCGGTACCCAGACCACGCAGATGGCCGTCATCCGGTCCGACCCGGACTGGCAGGGCGGTGACTACCACGGCACCGGCCGCGCGCCGATGACCGGCATGGGCCTGGCCCGGCGCATCGCGCACCTGACCTACCGCACTGAGGGCGAGCTCGACCACCGCTTCGCCAATCAGGCCCAGGGTGACGAGGACCCGTGGACCGGCGGGCGCTACGCGGTGCAGAGCTATCTCGAGCACCAGGCCGACAAGCTGTGTCAGCGGTTCGATCCGGCCACCTACGTGCTGCTCAGCGAGGCGATGAACCGCCACGACATCGGGCGCGGACGCGGCGGGGTCGCCGCCGCGCTGGCCTCGACGCCGGTGCCGTGCGTGGTGGGCGGGGTCGACTCGGATCGCCTGTACCCCTTGCACACTCAGGCCGAGCTGGCCGAAGGTCTGCCCGGCTGTGCGGGTCTGGAGATCGTGCACTCCCGGGACGGGCACGACGGCTTCCTCACCGAGGCCGCCGCCGTCGCCAAGCTGCTCACCGAGACGATCCGGATGGCGCGCGAGAACCGCTGAGCCGCAGCCGTTACCGGCCCGGCAGCCCCGGCAGCAGGGCCACCACCGAGCGGACGAAATCCTGGAGTCGTTCGCGCGGGTACTCCTGGGGATCGCTCACGGCCAGGCGGCCGAGCATCTCGGCCACGGTGAGCGTGGCGTTCGCCAGCAGCGCCGCGTCCATGCCCGACCAGCGCGGTGAGAGCGCGATACCGACCTCGACCAGCGCCTGCGCGCGAGCGAGGATGTCGGCGCGCGAGGTACGCAGGGCGGCCCGGTATTCGTCGGGGGCGCTGGCCGGGGTGGCCACGATGAGCCGCCAGCGCGTCGGATTCGCCAGGGCGAGGCCGACGAACGCCTCCACCGTCGCCGAGGCGGCGACGACCGGTTCGGTGCCGTCCAGGTCGGCGGGCAGGGTGTCGGCGATCTGCGCCAGGCCGCGTTCGCGCTCCCGTTCCAGCAGCGCTTCGACCAGTTCGGCCCTGGTCTTGAAGACGGTGTAGAGCACCGGCTTGCCGACCCCGGCTTCCTGGGCGACGGCCTCCATGCTCAGTTCGTGCAGTTCGGCACGGCCCAGGACCGCGAACGCGGCGTCGAGCAGCTGGGCCCGGCGTTCGTGCGGCGGCAGTCGCGGGGCGTAGCGGCGCCGAGGCCGCTGTTCCTGCGTGGCGGTCACGGGACCTCCCTTCACCCTCCGAACGTTACCGGTCACCCATCCGGACAAATCCTACACAACCGTTGTATTCGATCCGCACAATTGCTACGGTTGCGTTGTATTCACCTGTGAGGTTCGCCTCGGCACTGCAAAGGAGCACGTGCATGGCCTTCGATCCGACTTCCCTGCGCCGCGACGACTACGGCTTCTTCGGCCCGGACTCCCCCACCTGGAAGGTGTGGGCGGCGCCGACCGCGCTGATCGGATTCCAGCGCGCGGTCACCCTCGAGCACTTCGACCCGTTCCTCACCGCCGCGGTGGCCGACTCGCACGGGATCTACGACAATCCCGCGACCCGTCTCGACCACACCCTGTCCTACTTCCTGCTGGTCGCCCTCGGTGACGGCCGCACCGCCATCCAGGCCGCTGAGCACCTGATGAAGGTGCACGCGCCGATGACGGGCATCGAACCCATCAGCGGCAAGCGCTACAGCGCCAACAATCCCGAGTCGCAGCTGTGGATCCACGTCACCGGCTGGCATTCGGTGCTCAAGGCCTACGAGATGTTCGGCCCCGGCCCGCTGAGCCCGGCCGAGGAGGACCGGTACTGGGCCGACTGCGTGATCGCCGCCGAGTTGCAGACCTGCAAGCCCGCCGATGTGCCGCGCGATCGCGAGGAAGTACGCGCCTATTTCGCGCGGATGCGGCCGCAGCTGTGCGTCAGCGAGCGGGCCGTGCGGGCGATGCACTACCTGCTGTGGCCGTCGGTGGACAAGGGCATGACGTTCGCGGCGGGCGGGCGGGTGCTGTCGCTGGCGACGATCGCGACGCTGCCCACCTGGATGCGCGAGCTCGGCCGGTTCGACCTGCCGCGCGTCGTCGACGCCTCGGCGCGGCTGCCGTGGAAGGCGCTGGTGTGGGCCACGGCGCTGCGCGGCAACCGGGGGCTGATCCTGGCCAGTCCGTACGTCGCGAAGCTGACCGGGCAGATCCTGGCCGCCCACGCCACCGCCGCGCCGCCGCGGGACCGGGCCACGATCACTCCCGCCGAGGCCCGCGAACGCTACGGCAGCAAGGGCACGCGCAGTCTGTGGGAGGGGTCCATCGCCTCCGCCTGATCGCGACGACCGCGTCCCCCGGGCGCGGTCGTTTCGTCAGCTGACGCCGAGGGTGTTGATGGTGGCCGCCAGGAAGACGATGGAACTGCCCAGCGCGGTCAGCGCGGCCACGTCGAAGGGCTTGCTGCGCACCGCGAGCAGCCCCACCTGCACCGTCGGCAGGCACAGCCGGAAGGCCGCCGCCACCAGCGCGGCACTACCGAAGATGAGCGCCCCACGACGCCAGCGATCCCACGCGACGAACCCCACGGCGACGATGATCAGCGCGGTCACCACGGTCATCGGCAGATGACTGCGCAGATACTGCTGCCAGGCACTCAACCGCACCACGCGATGCTTGCCGGTCGTCTCCGCCTTGTTCACGCCCCGATTGTTCCAGACGCACCGGCCACGTACCCTGCTGCGGTGTTCAATGTGATGTTCCACCAGCCCGTGATTCCGCCGAACACCGGTAACGCGATCCGGCTGGTGGCGGGCACCGGCTGCACGCTGCACCTGATCGAGCCGCTTGGCTTCGATCTGTCGGAGTCCAAGCTGCGCCGGGCCGGGCTGGACTACCACGACCTGGCCTCGGTCACCGTGCACCCGGATCTCGAGACGGCGTGGGCGGCCATCGGCCCGCAGCGCGTCTTCGCCTTCACCACGCAGGCGAGCACGCGCTACACCGACATCACCTACCGCGCCGGCGACATCCTGCTCTTCGGCACCGAACCCACCGGCCTGCCCGCCGAGGTCCTCGCCGACCCGCACATCACCGATCAGGTACGGGTACCCATGCTGCCCGGACGCCGGTCGATGAACCTGTCGAACACCGCGGCGGTCGCGGTCTACGAGGCCTGGCGCCAACAGGGCTTCCCCGACGCGGTCTGACCCCGATTCCGGACCTACTTCCCTCGGGTGGAGCTGATCACGCCGGATGACGCCTGATCAGCCGTCGACCTCGAAGCGTTTGAAGCGGGAGGTGGCGCCCGCGGTGAGGCGGACCGCTGACTTGGGGACGCCGAAGTGGGTGGCGAGGAGGTCGATGGCGGCCTTGTTGGCCTTGCCCTCTACGGCGGGGCCGCGGACGTAGAGGGTGAGGGTGCCGTCGTCGGCGGTTTCGACGAGGGGGCCTTTACGGCTGTTGGGTTTGATCGTCGCCCGGACCGTCGGCACCGCTCGCTCCCTTCGGGTCGGTCGAATGCTGTTCGGGGGCGGGGTGGTTCGGTTCCGGCTCGGGTGTCGTGCTCGCGGCGGGCGCGGTCCTGCGACGCAGCAACCAGCGCAGGGCCGCCCAGAGGATCGCGCCGATGACCGCGAGGAAGCCGAGCCAGGGCAGGGCCTTGCCGAGGAAGACGATCGCGTCGTGCAGCCAGTCGAGCAGCGAGTGCCAGCCCGCGACGACACCGTCCCAGAAGTTGTCGGCCTCGCCGGGGGTGCGCTCGTCGTCGGCGGTGAGGGTGATGGTCAGGGTGGACAGGGCCACCTGGTCGTCGAGCGAGCGTTTCTGCGCGGTGAGACTGTCGAGTTCGCCCTGCCTGCTCGACAGGGCCTCCTCGGCGGCGATCAGGTCGGCGGTGTTGGTGGCGCCCGCCATGAGCGCGCGCAGGCGGTCGACGGAGGCTTGCAGGGCGCGGATGCGGGCGTCGAGGTCCTGCCACTGCATGGTGACGTCGTCGCGGTTGGTGGTGACCCGGGTGACGGTGCCGATGCCGTCGAGCCCGCTGATGAAGGCATCGGTCCTGTCGGCGGGCACCCGCACGCTGAGCACCGCGCGCGCGTTGCGCTTGTCGGTGCCGGGCTGTTCGGTGCGGCTGTCGATGCGCCCGTCCACGGCCCGCACCTGCTCGGTGACCGTCGCCGCGCCCGCGATCGGATCACCGGTCGAGATATCGACCGAGCCGGTGATCACCTCCTTGCGCGTCGAATCCGCCGGTGCCGGACTGTCTTTCGCCGGTGCGCCCTCGCGGAATCCGGGCGCGACCGCCGCGGCGGGCCCCGAGACAGTCGGAGTGGCCCCGCCGGAGGACTCGTCGTTCCCGCCGCCGCATCCCACCAGGAACAGCAGCCCGAGCATCCCGATCAACGTCACCGCAAGCTTGCGCATGGTCGCAGCGTAGTGCGCCGAGGCCGCCGACGGGCGTAGCCGCCGACTACAGATCGGCGGGCGGGATACGGAATATCGCGACGCCGGGCGTGAGCGGTTCGATCACCCGGAGGTCCGGCTGATCGGCGTCGAACGCGGCGAACAGCACCCGGGTATGACCCGTTGTGCGCGTCAGCGGAAGTCGCGGGAGCGGGCGACGATGCGCAGGTCGAGGTGTTCGAGGTGGTCGGCGACGAGGCTGGCCGCGCCCTCGGCGTTCTGGATGCGGCCGCGTACCAGCAGGGCGGTGGCACTCTGGGCGAGGCGGCGGTGGCGCTGCCACAGGCCCACCGAGCAGACGACATTGACCATGCCGGTCTCGTCCTCGAGATTGAGGAAGGTGACGCCTGCGGCGGTGGCCGGGCGCTGGCGGTGGGTGACCGCGCCCGCGACCAGGATGCGGGTGCCGTCCTCGACGAGCAGCAGGTCCGCGGCCGGGACGACGCCGAGGGAGCGCAGGTGTTCGCGCAGGAATTCGGTGGGGTAGCTGCCGGGTGAGATGCCAGTGGCCCATACATCGGCGGCGGCGATCTCGAGCGCGCTCATGCCGGGCAGGGACGGGGCCGCGGTCACCGGTCCGGTGCCGGGTAGCAGGTCCGCGCGTTCCCGCGCCGCCGCACCCGCCGACCACAGTGCCGCCCGCCGCCCACCGTCGTTCTGGACAAGGCAGTCCAAAGCGCCTGCGGTGGCCAGGGATTCGACCTGGGCGACGGACAGTTCGATGCGGCCGGTGAGGTCGAGCATCGAGGTGAAGGGGCCGTGGGTGGTGCGGTCGGCGACGATGCGCTCGGCGAGGTCGGCGCCCAGGTGGCGGATGCCGGACAGGCCGAGGCGGACCTCGGTGCCCGCGTTCTCCAGGGTGGGTTCGGCGCGGCTGACGTTGATGTCGGGGCCGTGCACACGCACCCCGTGACGGCGGGCGTCGGCGACCAGCGACTGCGGCGAGTAGAAACCCATCGGCTGGGCGCGCAGCAGCCCGGCGCAGAACGCGGCCGGGTGGTGCAGCTTGAACCACGAGGAATAGAACACGATCGAGGCGAAGCTCTGCGAATGACTCTCCGGGAAGCCGAAATTGGCGAAGGCGTAGAGCTTCTCGTAGATGCGGTCGGCGACCGCGCCGGTGATGCCGTGCAGCTCACGCATGCCCTGGTAGAGACGCTCCTTGAGCTGTTCCATCTTCTCCGGTGAGCGTTTGGAGCCCATGGCGCGGCGCAGCTGGTCGGCTTCGGCGGCGCTGAAACCGGCTACATCGATGGCCATCTGCATGAGCTGTTCCTGGAACAGCGGCACCCCGAGCGTGCGGGCCAGCGAGTTCTCCAGTGCGGGATGGTCGCAGACGGGGTCCTCCAGGCCGTTGCGCCTGCGGATGTACGGGTGCACCGAACCGCCCTGGATGGGACCGGGCCGGATCAGCGCCACCTCGACCACCAGGTCGTAGAAGGTGCGCGGTTTGAGCCGGGGCAGCGTGGCCATCTGCGCGCGTGACTCCACCTGGAACACCCCGATCGAGTCGGCCCGTTGCAGCATCTCGTAGACGGCGGGTTCGGCGAGGTCGAGCGCGTGCAGTTCGACCTTCTCGCCCTTGTGCTCGTGGACCAGGTCGATCATGTAGCGCAGCGCCGAGAGCATGCCGAGGCCGAGCAGGTCGAACTTCACCAGGCCCACGGCGGCGCAATCGTCCTTGTCCCACTGGAGCACGCTGCGTCCGGCCATGCGCGCCCACTCCACCGGGCACACGTCGGCGATCGGCCGATCGCAGATCACCATTCCGCCGGAGTGGATGCCCAGATGCCGTGGCAGACCGTCGAGTTCACCGGCCAGTTCGAGGACGGGCGCGGGAATGTCGGTGCCGGTCTCGGCGGCGCCCCCCGACCAGCGGCTCACCTGCTTGCTCCACGCGTCCTGTTGACCGGGCGAAAAGCCCAGTGCGCGTGCGGCATCGCGCACCGCCGACTTGCCGCGATAGGTGATCACATTCGCCACCTGGGCGGCGTAGTCGCGACCGTATTTGGTGTAGACGTGCTGGATGGCCTCCTCGCGCCGGTCGGACTCGATGTCGACATCGATATCGGGTGGGCCGTCGCGCTCGGTGGACAGGAACCGTTCGAACAGCAGGTTGTTGGCCACCGGGTCGACATTGGTGATGCCGATGGCGTAGCAGACCGCGGAGTTGGCGGCCGAGCCACGGCCCTGGCACAGGATGTCGTTGTCCTTGCAGAACTCGACGATGTCGTGCACCACCAGGAAGTACCCGGGGAAGGTCATCCGCGCGATCACCGCGAGCTCGTGCTCGATCTGCCGGTACGCCGCGGGATTCCGGTCCGGCGGGCCGTACCGCTCGGCGGCGCCCTTCAGCGCGAGATGACGCAGCCACGAGTCCTCGTCGTGGCCGGGCGGCACATCGAACGGCGGTAGCTTCGGGGCGATCAGCCGCAGGTCGAACGCGCACTCGCGGGCCAGCTCCACCGCGTGCGACACCGCCCGCGGGTACTCGGCGAACAGCCGCGCCATCTCCGCGCCCGAACGCAGATGCGCGCCGCCGGTGGGCGGCAGCCAGCCCGCCATCTCGTCGAGGCTGCTGCGCGCGCGGATCGCGGCCAGGGCCATGGCGCGCTTGCGCTGGGCGGGCGCGGCGAAATGCGCGCCGGTGGTGGCCAGGGCCGGCAGGCCGAGCCGGTCGGCCAGCGCGACCAGGTGGGCATTGCGTTCGTCGTCGGTGGCGATGCCGTGGTGGGCGAGTTCGACGCTCACCCGGTCGTGGCCGAAGCGTTCGACCAGATCACGCAGGGCCGCTTCGGCTTTCGGCAGGCGCGTGTCGCCCGCGGCCAGGTCCTGCTCCAGCGCGAGGCGCAGGTGGCCTTTGCGGCAGCCGGTGAGGATGTGCCAGTGCCCGTCCGCCGCCGCGGTGAGGGTGTCGAGGTCGTAGCGCAGGATGCCCTTCGCGCCTGCCGCCATGTGCGCGTCGGCCATCTCCCGCGAGAGCCGCCGATACCCCTCTTGCCCGCGCGCCAGGATCAGCAGATGCGGTCCGCCGGGATCGGGAAACCCGGTGCGTGGCAGGGAGTCCGGTGCGACCCGCGCTCCCCCGCGGGGAACAGAACGGCGCCGGACCGCATCCCCTCGGCCCGGCGCCGCCTCCGCATCGGTTCCCAGTGACAGTTCGGCACCGAAAACCGTTGGCATTCCCCATTCCCTGGCCGCCTCGGCGAACCGGACGGTCCCGTAGAAACCGTTGTGGTCGGTGAGCGCCAGGGCCTCCAGGCCCAGCCGCACCGCCTCCTCGACCAGTTCCTCGGGCTGGCTCGCGCCGTCGAGGAAGCTGTAGGCGGAGTGGGCGTGCAGCTCGGCGTAGGGCACCGTCGGGCCGCTGGGCCGGTCGAGCGGGGCGGCGCGATACTCGCCGCGTTTGCGCGACCAGGCGGGGCTGTCGCCGCCGTCGCCGGGATGCATGTCCTCGGCGGGGCGGGCGCTCGGCCTGCCCGAGAGCACCCGCTCCAGCTCCGACCAGGTCGGCGGACCATTGCTCCAGCCCACGCGCCCACTCCTCTCACGACCCCCACCGCATCCCCGCACCAGGCGTGGCCGCCGTCAGCTCGCGGGCAAACGCTCCATCGAGCACGTCTCGAGCGCCGCCTCCACATGCTCGAGACCCGAGCGGATCACCGCGCCGTAGGCATCGTTGGCGAGCACGTCGAGGTGCCCGCGCGCGATGGCCAGCTGCATCCGCGCCATGTCGAAGTCACCGACGCGGCGGTGACTGTCGGCCAGGTTCAGATACAGCGAGGGCAGGAAGCCGCGCAGGCCCTCGTCGAGCGGGATGCCCGGCCCGAACACCGCGGCCAGCGCTCGCTGATCCCACAGCAGCGCACCCTCCGGCAACTCCTGCACATCGGCCAGGTGATGCGCGATCACGCAGCGATGCAACGGGTCGCCGCCTTCCCCTATCTCCTCCCAGAGCCTGGTCAGCGCGGCGCGCGCCGCCGCCTGATCGAAACCGCCGAGCCGCACCGCGGCATAGATATCCGCCATCCGATCGTCCGCCATGTGCACCAGTATCGCACATACGTTCGAATATTGGCGAGAGGCTTTCGAACATATTTTCGAGTCTGGTCAGGGAACTTACTTTGGAGTAAGTTAGGAGGGAACGAGCTGCAAAGGAGCAGTGATGTCCCAGGTTTCTCCAGGTGCACAGGGCCGTAAGCGGCAGCGTGAGCTGACCGGCAGGCATGTCGTCATCACCGGCGCGTCGTCCGGGATCGGGCGGGCCGCCGCGCTCGCGGTCGCGGACAAGGGCGCCGTGGTCTTCCTCCTCGCCCGGCGCGGCGACGAGCTCGCCGAGGTGGTCACCGAGATCACCGACGCGGGCGGGCGCGCCTACGGCTATCAGTGCGACGTCACCGACGCCGCATCGGTGGAGGCCGCCGTGAAGGCCGTGCTGGACCAGCACGGGCACGTCGACATGCTGGTCAACAACGCGGGCCGGTCCATCCGCCGCGCCATCCACCGGTCCACCGACCGCATGCACGACTTCGAGCGCACCATGGCGGTCAACTACTTCGGCGCCGTCCGGATGACCCTCGCCCTGCTGCCGCAGATGCGCGAGCGCGGCTTCGGCCACATCGTCAACATCTCCAGCGCCGGCGTGCAGGTGGCCACGCCCCGCTTCGCCGCGTACCTGGCCAGCAAGGCCGCGCTGGACAAGTTCGCCGAGGTGGCCGCGGTCGAAACCCTCGCCGACGGAGTCGGTTTCACCACCATCCACATGCCGCTGGTGCGCACCCCGATGATCGCCCCCAGCGGCGACCAGGGCCCCTCCGAGTCCCCCGAGTGGGCCGCGGGCACCATCGTGCGCGCCCTCACCGAACGCCCCAAGCGCATCGACGTGCCGCTCGGCACGCTGGCCGAATACGGCGGCATCATCACCCCGCGCCTGCGCGACCGCGTTCTGCACCGCTACTACCGCGCGCTGCCGGATTCGCCTGCGGCCAAGGGTGAATCGGTCGAGGAGGTGCCGGTGGAGGTTCCGCCGGCGCCCGCGCCCAAGCCGCGCTCGGCCGCCCGCAAGGCCACCGGGACCGCGCTGCGCCGGGCGGCGCGATGGGTGCCGGGGACGCATTGGTGAATCGGGCTGCGCCGGAGACGAATCGAGCCGGGTGATCGGCAGCCGGGGACCGCACACCGTGAGCGGTTCCCGGACACCCGGCTCACCGTGGCCGACCGCTCGCGGCGCAGGGGGCCGCGAGCGGTGCCGTCCCGGCGGAGCGCCCTACCGCGACGGTGGCTGATCGCCCTGGGCCGCGACGAGTTCCTGGACCGAGACCGCTTCCAGGTAGGTGGCCGGTTTGGGGGCGGCGTGGCAGCTGGCCTGGCGGGGATCGGCGGCGGCGGTGCGGGCGGTGACGTGCCAGCGGCGGCCGTCGCGGTGGGTGACGATGGCGGCGCCCGCGAGGGTGGGGTCGTCGGTGGGGGCCGGGTCGAGGTGGACGGTGAGGTCATCGAGGGCCGCCGGGATCTGTTCGCGGACAGCGACTTCGGCGAGCTGGGCGATCGGCGGGTAACAGCTGCGGCCGCGCAGGCCGGTGAGCGAGACCTCGCCCGCGTCGGCCGCGGTGAGCAGCGCCTCGGCGGCGGGGACGTCGACGCGGCCGTAGGTGAGACCGGTGGGGAGCACCACGACGGCGGGGGCGAACCGGTGACCGCCGGTGTGCGAGGCCTCCCAGATCCGGCCGGGATGCCCGGCCGACAGCGCCGCCGCGATCGGCCTGCCCAGCAGCGCGCAGCACTGGTCGCGTTTGCCGTGGGCGCAGACCAGCACGATCGGATCGTCCACGGGCACACCGATTCCCGGAGCCGGGCCCGCGGTGAGATGCAGGTCGAGGTCGAAGAGCTCGCGCAGGTCGGTGATCTCGAATCGCTCGCACCACGAGCCCTCCGGGCGCGAGGCGGCCAGCAGGACGGTGCGCCTGCCGGTGAATTCGTGGCGGCCGGGCCGACGGATCAGCGTCGGGCGGACCTTCGCGGCCGAGGTGCGCGCGGCCAGTTCGGCGGTGATCTCGGGGCCGAGCACCTGGTCGCCGATCACGTCGCGCCCCCACGCCCCGGGATGCTCGATACACAGCCAGCCGGTGACGTGCACGGCGGTGCCGGGCAGCGGGAGGTCCGCGGCGGCCGCCGAGCACAGCATCCCCTCGAACGGGTTCATGGCGCTCCTTCCGCGACCGGCCGTCCAGCCGGTCGGGACGGGCACCACAACTCTAGGACCCGGTGAACGCGCTATTCGTACACGCCCTCGGCGTGCCAGTCGGTGGCGTCGTAGACCAGCAGGACCGCGCGGATCTCGGTGGCGGCGGCGTCGAGCTGGACCTGGACGCGCACGGCGGGCGCGGCGGGGTCGGCCGACCACCAGCGTTCGACGACCGCCCAGGGCCCGGCCCAGCCGAGCAGTGCCCATTCCTTGCGGCCCCAGCGCAGGCGGGCGGGGTCGGCGGTGAGCAGGCCGCGGTCGGTGATCAGCACGGCGAGGCCGTCGGCGTCGGTGAGCCGCACGACCGGGCGGTGCAGCAGGAGCAGGGTGGGTGCGGGTTCGGGGAGCTTGCCCGGCCAGGGGTGGGTGGGGTCGGCGGCGGGGGTGAGTTCGTCGCCGAGGGCGATCGTGGTGATGCGCTCGGCGGGACCGCGACCACCACTGAGGACACCGACGCGCACCGCCTCACCACCGAGCAGCCCCTGCACGCGGACCAGCGCGCGGCGAGCCCGTTCGGTCTCCTCGCCCTCGCCGCCCCACAGGCCCAGTTGCAGCGCGCCTGCGGCGACCACCTCGACCGGTTCCAGGGTGAGCGCGACGATGGGCGCGGTGGGGCGGGCGCGATGGGTGAGCCAGCCGTCGAGCTGCCAGCGGACGCGGTCGGCGGTGTCGGCGGGGGTGAGCGGGCGGGCACAACGCCAGATGCGGGTGAGTTCCTCGCCCGCCTCGGTGCGCGCGGTCACCGCGAGACGGGTACAGGCCACCCCGGCCGCGGTGAGCGCCGCGTGCAGACCGGTGGCGAGTTGGCGGCCCGCGAAGGCGGCGGCGTCGACCCGGTCGATCGGTGGGTCGCAGGCCAGGTCGACGGTCAGTTCCGGGGCGGGTGGACGCGCCGAGGGCGGGCGTTCCGGCAGGGCCCGCGCGGTGCGGTGCGCGAGGACGGCGTCGGCGCCGAAGCGCGAGGCCACCTCGGCGGGTGACAGCCGCGCGAAATCGCCGATGCGGCGTAAACCCAAGCGGCGCAACAGGTCGACCAGTTCGGCGCGTTCCGGCGCGGCCAGACTCGGCTCGCTCGCGAGCTCGGCCACCGGCAGCGCGGCCAGATACCGGGCGCCCTCCCCCAGTGTCACGATGGCGCCGCGCCGCGCCGCGATCACCGCCGTGGACACCGCGTCGGCGATGCCGATCTGGGCCTCGGCGCCCACCGCGGCGACGGCGTCGATCAGCTGCTCCGCCGCCGCCTCCTCGGACCCGAAATACCGTGCGGCACCGCGTGCTCCGAGCACGACGAGCCCCGGCCGCAGCACCTCGACGCCCGGCACGGTCGCGTCGACGACCTCGACCACCGGCTCGAACAGGCGCGCGTCCCGGTCCGGATCATCGGCCACGACAACGAGTTCCGGACAGCAGCCCTGGGCGTCGCGCCGCCGCATCCCGCGCCGCACCCCGTCGGCGCGCGCGATGGCCGAACACGCGACCACCCGGTTCCCCCGCAACACCGCCACCGGCCGGTCCGCTGCCACCCCGGCCATCGCCGCGGCCGCCACGGCGGGCCAGTCCGGACACCACACCGCGAGCACCCGATCACGCCCGGTCACGGTGCGGCCTTCGAACGACCCACCAGCTGTCCGCCGAGCCGAGGCGGGCGAGCCGGATGGCGCACGGCTTCACGGTCGCGCACCGGTGCTCATGACACCGCTTCGTGTAGAGCGGTGAATTCGGTGGCGCCGGTGCCGGTTTCGCGGGTCTGCCATTCGGTGCGGCCCGCGCGGGCGCACAGGTCCATGCGGCCGTGGCGGGGTGGGCCCGCCTTGGCGCTGACGCGGACGTCGAGGCAGACCGAGCGCAGGCGGCCGCGACCGGCGCCGAGGCCGCGGTAGCCGGTGACGCGGGAGTCCAGGCGCAGGGCCGGATCGGTCCAGGTGCCGCCCGCGGCGATCAGGGTGGCGCCGCGGTTGCGGGCGCGGGCGGCCAGCACCCGGCAGCGGGCGGGCGGCACGGCGAAGCCGTCGAGGCCGAGGACCACCAGGTCGAGCCCGTCGAGCAGCACGGCGGCTACCTCGGCAGGATCGGGGCCGGGATCGGGGATGACGGCCAGGCGCGACAGCTGGGCACCCATCTCGGCGGCGGCCAGCAAACCCAGCCGGGGCAGCCCGACGACCGCCGCGTGCCCACCCGCACCGGTCACCGCGGCGAGCAGACCGGTCAGCAGCGAATGCGCGCCGGAGTAGGCGACGACCGCGCCCTTCGGCAGTCCACCGTCGGGCAACAGCTCGGCCAGCGGCGGCGGAACGGGCAGCATTTCCCGACTCAACGGCTGGTCACGAGGGGTGCGGGCGGCCGCTGACTCCCCGCGCCCCGGCACCGCGGCCATCCGTCTGCGCAGCTCGTCGAGCGTGCGCTCCCGCGCGGCCCGATCCGGCGACGAACCCATCAACACCACCTACTTCCACGATGGACCCGCACCCGGGAACCACCCGGTACCGGAACTCCAGCACTGTTCCAGCTATCGATCATATTCGAATATACGTTCGATAGCGACCAGGGTGACACGCACCCCGGACCGGCTCCGCGGCGGGGGTCCACGATCGGATCCGATGTCGGGACGGGTGCGCGCGCGTGATACCCGGCAGTAGAGATAGCGGCCAGTCAGCGGCATATTCGGCTACCCTCGCACCCGTGACCGAACGTGCTCGCCCCCATATCGGCCCCGACTATCTGGTCGCGGGCCGTTACCGCCTGCAGTCGAAGCTGGGCGGGGGTGGCATGGGCGCGGTGTGGCTCGCGACCGATCGGTTGCTGAACCGGGATGTCGCGATCAAGCAGGTGCTGTCCACGGCGGGGCTCAGCGAGGCCGAGGCCGAGCGGTTGCGCGCCGCCATGGTGCACGAGGGCCGGGTGGCGGCCAAGCTCTCGCACGAGCACGCCATCGCCGTCTACGACGTGGTGCTCGAGGCGGGCGAGCCGTGGCTGGTCATGGAGCACTTACCCTCGCGCAGCGTGGCCAAGGCCCTGGCCATGGTCGACACGCTGCCCGCGGTCGAGGTCGCCCAGATCGGCGCGCAGGTGGCCGACGCGCTCGCCGCCGCGCACGCCGCGGGCATCGTGCACCGCGACATCAAGCCGGGCAACATCCTGGTCGCCGACCGCGGCGCGAGCGTGGGCCTGGCCAAGCTCAGCGACTTCGGTATCTCCCGGGGCGCCGGTGACACCGGCGACGAACCCGACGGCGTGATCACCGGCACCCCCGCCTACCTCCCGCCCGAGGTCGCGCGCGGCGCCACGCCCACCCCCGCCAGCGACGTGTTCTCCCTCGGCGCCACCCTCTACACCGCGCTGGAGGGCCAGCCGCCGTTCGGTTTCGACGACGACGAGAACGATGTCGTCACCCGGGCCGCCATGGGCCAGATCATCCCGCCCACCCGCAGCGGCATCCTCACCCAGCCGCTGCTGCACATGCTCGAGCCCGCCCCCCAGCGTCGCCCGACCATGGCCGAGGCCCGCGACGAGATCCTCACCGCCGCCTTCGGCCCCGGCACCGGCGCCTACATCCTCGGCGTCCCGCTGCGCACCGAAGACGGCACCATCCCGTCCTGGGCCGCCCGCAACTCCGCCGCGGGCCTGCGCGGCCCCCACGCCGCCCCCCTGCCCCGCCCCCAGCGCACCCCCATGGCGGCACCCGCCCCCGCTGCCCAGCGCCGCCAGAACACCGGCAGCTTCATCGACAACCTCCCCAACGGCGCCCCCCTCGCCATCGGCGCGGGAGTCCTCATCGGCCTGGTCCTGCTCATCGCGATCATCATCGCGGTGATGTGACTACTCGATTCGCCTGCGGTGGGCCCAGCGGGTCAGGGCGTTGCGGTTGGACTGCTGGGTTTTGCGGAGCACGTTCGAGGCGTGGGTTTCCACCGTCTTCACCGAGATGAACAGGGTCTCGGCGATCTCGCGGTAGGTGTAGCCGCGGGCCAGCAGGCGCAGGACTTCCAGTTCGCGCGGGGTGAGCGAGTCCAGTTCCGGGTCCAGCGGCGGCTCGGGGACCGGGGAGCGGCCGGTGAAGGAATCGAGGACGAAACCGGCCAGGCGCGGGCTGAACACCGCGTCGCCGCCCGCCACCCGGCGGATGCCGTCGGCGAGTTCGGCACCGGAGATGGTCTTGGTGACATACCCGCGCGCACCGGCCCGGATCACCGCGATCACGTCCTCGGCGGCATCGGAGACGCTCAGCGCCAGACACACCGGCCCGGCCGCGATCCCGGTCAGCACCGCCACCCCGCCGCCGTCGGGCATGTGCACGTCCAGCAGCACCACATCGGGCCGCGCGGCGTCGATCCCGGCCACCGCCTCGGCCACCCCGCCGGCCTCGCCGACGATCTCCATATCGGTCTCCCGGCTCAGCTCCGCGCGCACCCCCGACCGGAATACCGCGTGATCGTCGACCAGAAACACCCGCACACTCACTGACAGCTCTCCCTCATCCCGGCGACTTGCCCTCATCGGTACCACACCGGCCCCGATCCGGCTGGGCGCCACCGGGTCCCGGACGGCTCGTCACCCGTCGGCGGGTGGTTGCGCGGCGACCGGGTCGGCGGGCTCGTCGAGGCCGGTGGTGCCCGAGTCCGAGCGCGGCAGCACGATGCGGACCTCGGTGCCGCGCCCGACGGTCGAGTCGATCTCGGCGGTGCCGCCGCGGCGCTCGATCCTGGCGCGAATGGATTTGGCCAGGCCGCGCCGGTCCTCGGCGACGGCGGCGACATCGAAGCCGCTGCCGCGGTCGCGCACGAAGATGCTCACCTGATGGGGTTCGGCCTCGGCGAACAGGTCGATCTCGGGGACCCCCGCGTGCTTGGCGGCGTTGACCAGCGCTTCGCGGCTGGCGCCGAGCAGGGCGGTGAAGTGTTCCTTGGGCAGCCCGGCGCCGGTGTCGCCGGGGTCCATCGCCACATCACCGACGGTGACCGGGGTGACCTTCACACCGTGCTGGTCCTCCACCTCCCCGGCGATGGTGCGCAGCGCGGCGGCCAGGCTGGACTGGGCGGGGGCGGTGTCGTCGAAGAGCCATTTGCGCAGTTCGCGTTCCTGGCTGCGGGCCAGGCGCAGCACTTCCTGCGGGTCCTCGGCCTGGCGCTGGATCAGCGCGAGGGTCTGCAGCACCGAATCGTGCAGGTGCGAGGCGATCTCCTCGCGTTCCTCGTTGCGGATGCGGGCGCCGCGTTCGGCGTCCAGGGCGCGCACCATGCGCAGCCACAGCGGCACCGTCAGCAGGCCCGCGCCGATCAGGGTGACCGCCACCGCGATCAGCGCCGAACCGAGCGAGCTCAGGTCGATCCGGGCCAGCACCACCACACCCAGCCCGACCACGATCAGCGTCGCCCCGGCCACGATGCGCGACCAGGTGACCACCGAGGGCCGCGCGGGCAGCCCGAACAGGGCGCGCGGGCCGGGCGCGGCGGCGTCGTATTCGCGCCACACCAGCGCCGCACCGACCGCGACCACCACGATCGGCACGATCACCCGCGCCGCGGTGCCCTGGAACAGCCACGACACCGTGGCGGTGAGGCCGAGGCCCAGCAGGGCCAGGCCGATCGCCTGCCTGCGTTCGTCACCGGTCGGCTTGGTCGCGTCGGCGCCGCCGGGGGTGAAGATCCACAGCAGGCCGTAGGCCACCAGGCCCGCGCCGACCAGCGCGGACAGCAGCACGAACGCCATCCGCACCTTGAACACGTCGACGCCGAGATGGTCGGCCAGCCCGCCCGCGACCCCGCCGACCACCCGGCCGCCGCTGCGCCGGACCAGCCGCGGCATCTCGGGAACCGGGCGGTTCACCGGCGGCGGCCCCGGCACCGGCAGCATCCCGGGCCGATAACCGCGCGGCACGCCGTAGCCGGGGGGTGGATAGCCCGGCGCGGGGCGGTAGGGGTATTGCTGCGTGACGGCTCGCCCGATCAGCGCCGACGGCCAGTTCGCCCGCTGGTTCCCGCCGAATCGCGCGGCCCCCGGACCCTCCGGCGGGACCGGCGCGGCATTGCCCGGGGCGCCACGGAACCCGAGCTGTCCTTGGGCGGCCGCACGGGCGGGAACAGACGGATCCATGCTCTCGATACTGGCACGCGCGAGGGGGTGCCGACATCAGGAAAGTCCCTGATCTGCTCCCCGAGACCGGCGATCCGGCGCTGAACTGGGACATCGCTGTCCGGTCCGGCCGCAAATCCCTGCTGAGCTGGACATTCACCGAGCGCCTCCGGTGCCGTCACCGGCGCACCGGCGGCCGGACCGGAAAACCGGTCACAGCCTTCTCACCTGCGATTCTCAGCCGATCCGGAGCTCGGCTGCCGACCGGAGCTCAGCCCGGATTCCTACCTTGATGTCGGGCCGGAAATCACGGCCATCACTTCGGGGAGGAACAGTGAACATCACCACCACCGTGCTGGGGACCGCCGCGATCGCGCTGAGCACTCTGGGCATGACACCGATCGCCTCGGCCACGCCGATGGCACCGCACGAGACGACCTACCACGGGCCCGACGGCTTCGCGCTGACCATCGGGCACACCGACGAGTCCTACCGGCAGGTGCCCGCGCTCAACGCCATGCCGACCAATCGGGAAGTGTTCCTCGACAACACCGTCTACGTCACCGCGCCGGGCGCGACCGGCGATCTCACCTCCGGCTACTTCGTCGCCTGCGCGGTGGACCTGACCCTGACCGTCGGCCTGGACGGCGGTGTCTCGGTCGGTGCCGGTGGCTCGATCGGCTTCGGTTCCTCGGGTCCGGACGCGTCGGTCGACATCGGCCCGTCGATCTCGGCGGGCATGGACCTGAGCCTGTCGCTGGCGCCGGGCGAGATCAAGAAGATCGACGTCGGCGAGCGGGCGCTGGATCCCGGCACCACCTACCTGGTGAACCGCGACTTCCATCTGATGGTGGGCAACTGCGCGGGACCGCTCAACATCTACTCGTGGGCGACCGTCACCGCCACCTCGGGTTCGGTGACCGCGACCACCTCGGTCTTCGGCGACACCATGTTCCTGTGAGCCGCAACGGGACCCGGCCGTGTGCCGGGTCCCGCTCGACCAAATATCATTCCTCCCGGTCGTTTTCATCGAACGGGGGGTTCCTTGACCAACATCGATCCGGAGAGTTCTTCGCCGCGCGCGCTTTTCGCCCAGCGGTTCACCGAACTCTATGCCGCGGCGGGCAATCCGACGCTGCGGCGCGTCGCCGCGGCCACCGAGCGGCGCATGCGCGGCACCCAGGCGAGCACACCGTCGGCCCAGCGGATCAGCGACTGGAAAGCAGGCCGCAACGTGCCCGCTCGCTTCGAATCCCTGCTGCCGGTGGTGCTCACCCTGGCCGAGCTGGCCAAGAAGGCCCAGCGTGAGCTGCCGCGCCGGCTGGCCGACCCGCACGAATGGCAGCGCCTGTGGCAGGAATCGGTGACCTGGACCGCGGCCGCCGGGGCGGGCGAGACCTGCCCGTTCCCCGGCCTGCGCGCCTTCAGCGCCGAGGAACGCGCGCTGTTCTTCGGCCGTGAGCAGGCCACCGCCGAGTTCGTCGGCCTGGTCCGCGACAGCACCGGCATCGTGGTGCTGATCGGCGCGTCCGGGGCGGGCAAGTCCTCGCTGCTGGCGGCGGGCCTGCGCCCCGCTCTGGACGTGCCGACGGCCGCGATGACACCCGGCACCACACCGTCGGCCGGGCTCACCGCCGCCCTCGCCGACGATCCGCGGGTGCTGATCGTCGACCAGTTCGAGGAACTGTTCACGCTCTGCCGCGACGACACCGAACGCGCCGATTTCCTGGCCGAACTCGCGACGCTGACCACCCGCGCCGAGCACCCGATCACCGTCGTCGCCGCCCTGCGCGCCGACTTCTACGAACGCTGCCTGCACCATCCCGTGCTCCGGGAGAGCCTGCGGCGCAACAACTATCTGCTCGGCCCGATGTCGATGGACGAGATCTCGCGCGCCATCACCGGCCCGGCCGCCGCCGCGGGCCTGACCCTCGAACAGGGCCTCGAGGAACTGGTCCGCACCGAACTGCACGGGCTCGGCGGGCACACCAGCACCGACGGCTACGACCCCGGCGCGCTGCCACTGCTCTCGCACGTCATGGCCGCGACCTGGCAGCAGCGCGAAGGGCGCAAACTCACCGTCGCCGGGTATCGCAAGGCCGGTGGGGTGGCCGGGTCGGTCGCCGAGACCGCCGAACTGGCCTGGAGCGAACTCACCCCCGCCCAGCAGGACGCCGCCCACGAACTGCTCGGCTCGCTGGTCACCGTCGGCGAGGACTCCCGCGACACCCGCCGCACCGTCGACCGGGCCGACCTGCTCGCCCGCAGCGCCGATCCGGCCGCCACCGCCGAAGTGCTCGAGATCCTCGCTGCCGCCCGCCTGCTGGCCCTGGACGCGGAGTCGGTGCAGTTCGCGCACGAGATCGTCCTGACCGCCTGGCCCCGCCTGCGCGGCTGGATCGAGACCGACCGGGTGGGGCACCTGGTCCGTCAGCGGCTGGAACGCGACGCGGCGGAATGGGATGCGGCCGCGCGTGATTCGGCGCTGCTGTATCGCGGGACAAGGCTCGACAGCGCGCGTGAACACACGCGCGGTGCGGCACTGAGCGTGCGGGTGGACGCGTTCCTGCACGCGTCGCAGCGGGCCGCGCGGATCGGTGGACGATGGCGGGTCGGGGTGGCGGCGGTGGTGCTGGCCCTGCTGGGGACCGGGGTGGTGGCCGTCGACCGGAGCAGGCTGGCCGATCAGCGCACGGCGGACCGGGACTACATCGAGCTGGTGGCGGCGGCTCAGCGCAACCGGACGACCGATCCGTCGCTGGCGGCGCAGTTGCTGTTGGCGGCCTATCGGATGCGGCCTGACGAGGCGACCCGGACCCAGTTGTTGAACAGTCAGGACATGCCGCTGGCCGGTACGGTGGCGGCGCACAGCTGGAGCGTCGAGCGGCTCGCGTTGCGCACTACCGACAAGCTGCTCGCCTCGATCGATCAGAGTGGCGAGACCGCCTTCTGGACCATCGAGGACCCTGCCCGGCCCCAGCGGATCCCCGCTGTCGACCGGTTCCCCGCCGATCAGCTGGTGTTCGTCCCCGGCAGCTCGGACGCGGTCACCGAAGGGGAGGGTGGAGTCCAGATCTGGGATCTCGCCCACCCACGGGCGCCCCGGTTGTTGCACACGCTCGACCTCGTACGCGGATCATCCATCGCCGTCGATCCGACCGGAAAGCTGCTGGCCGCGACCGACGACTTCGGCCTCACGCTCTGGGACATCGGCGACCGGTCCAGGCCGACGCGGATGTTCACCACCGCGCTGACCGGCGACATCCACACCGTCCAGTTCGCGCCGCGCGGTGCGATGGTGGCGGTCGGGACCATCGACCTGCGCAGCCCCGACCAACCCGACACCGTGCAGCTGTGGAACGTCGGGAACCGTGCGGGCGCGACCCCGGCCGGACCGCCGATGTCCACCGGGCCGAACGACATCCTCCAGGAATTCGCGTTCAGCCCGGACGGCACCCGGCTGGCGGCGGCGAGCACCGGCGTGATGAAGTCAGCCACCGTCCCGTCGAGCCGGGTGCACCTGTGGCAGATCACCGACCCGGCACGCCCGCGAGCGCACGACGCTCCGATCCGGGTCGATGACGAGGTGGTGACCGCGCTCGCCTTCGAGGACGACGGCAACCTGCTCGCCATCGGTTCCGACCAGGCCGCACAGGTGTGGAGCATCACCGACCCGACCCGGCCGGTCCAGGCCGGACCGAGATTGTCGGTGAGCCCGGCCCTGTGCCCGATCGCTCAGATCTCACCCTGCCGAGGCGGCGCCAAATCACTGCTCTTCGTCCCCGGGGAACCGATCCTGTTCGGTGGCGGCACCGACGGACTGCTGCGCGGCTGGTCGCTGCCACGCACGGCGGTCGACACCGTGCCGGGTGCACGGGAGACGCCGGTCTTCGATCGGGCCGGCGACCGCATGGCGATGCTGACGGTCACCGGTGATGTGGTGGTCTGGGATACCAGCGGCCCCAGCCCGCTGCGGCTGACGACCATCCCCGGGGACCAGGCCTGGTCGGCACCCGCGCTCAGCGCCGACGGCCGCACCCTGTCGGTACACGATCGGACCGGAGCCAAGCGCCTGGTCTTCGACCTGACCGATCCCCGCGCACCCCGGACGTTGCCGCCCTGGCCGACCACCGATGCCAGGTACTCGACGGTCCACGGCAACCGGATGCTGGTCACCTCCGACGAATCGGTGCGGCTGTGGGACGTCACCGACCGTGCCGGGCCCCTCCCGGCCGGTGCCCCGATCACCGCGCCCATCGGCCAGGTCTACTCCGGCACGCTCAGTCCCGACGGCACCCGGGCCGCACTGACGTATTTCGAGAACGGCGACAACTGGGCGCCGCGCTATGTCCGCCAGATCTGGGCGCTGGACGACCCGCGCAACCCTCGCTTGGTCATCCAGTCCGATCTCGAGGGCAACGACATCTTCCAGCCCGCACAGTTCCTCCCCGACAACCGCACCCTCGCCAGCGTCCGGACCGATGACTTCGTCCTGTGGGACACCGACACACCCGACTCCTTCACCCCGCTCATCGACTCCGCGCGCTCGGAGATCGCACCGCTGTCCTCGGCCTCGGCGACGACCGACGGCCGCACGATCGCCGTCTCGGGCTTCGCCGGCATCACCGGCCTGTGGGACCTCACCGACCTGCATTCACCACGCCGGATCGGTGGCGCGATCGGCTCCTCCGACGGGCGCAATCGCCAGGTGATCCTGCACCCGCGTGGCGACCAGCTGATCATGGTCACCGACGACGGGCAGGTCGGGGTCTGGGATCTCGAGGCCGAGCGGGTGGCGGAGCGGATCTGTGCGCGGACGGCCGGGGTGCTCACGCAGGCGGTCTGGCGGGGGCAGGTGCCCAATGTCGGGTATCGGCCGCCGTGTGTGTGAGACCCGGGGCAATTCTCAGGGTTCACCCCGATGTGCGAAAGGGCTGGTCGGGCCCACCATGGAGAACATGACCAGAGCGAGCTTCGGCGACCAGATCCAGCAGATGTGGCACACGCGGCCCGTCCGGCTGCCGCGGCAGGGACCGATCGCGGGTGTGGCGGCGGGGTTCGGGCTGCGCTACGGCGTGGACCCGGTGCTGCTGCGGGTGGCGTTCGTGGTGTCGACCATTTTCGGCGGGGCGGGCATCGTGCTCTACCTGCTGGCCTGGCTGGTGCTCAGCTCCGCGGGTAACGAGGCCTCGGCGGCGGAGGCACTCTCGGAACACCACCACGCGCACGGCTCGCACTCGCAGACCAAGACGATCGTGCTGATCGTGGCGCTGGCCATCGCGGTGTCGACCATGGGGCCGATCGGGTTCGGCATGGGCGGGTCCGGGGTGCTCAGCATGGGCCTGATGCTCGCGGGCTGGTGGATGCTCTATCTGCGTCATCCGGAACTGCCCGCCGGATTCGACGCCTACCGGACCGTGCGGCCGGCCCCCTATCCGGCGGCGGGCTACCCGACCGGCGCGCCCCTCGGCGGCTACCCCTACCGCCCGGATGTGGCGACCGGGATGTACACGCCGTACACCAAACTCCCCGACGCCTACGTCCCCGATCCGGCCACCACCGTCCTCCCCCGCGAGGAAACCCGCACGGACACCGCCGAATCCACGCCTATCCTGCGGGTCGAACGCACGGAAACCGTCGCCCTGCACAAGGACACGGCACCGGAAGCGACGCCCATTCCGGACGCCGCTGCCGCCCCGGAGTCCGTCGAAACACGCAGCGCCGCAGCCGACACCGACCAGTCCGTCGTCCCGGACACGGCGCAAGACGAAACAGTCGTCACGGCCCCGGAATCGACATCGGCGGCGAGCGACGACACCCCCGTGAATCTCGGCAAGCGTGAACAGGATTCGCCGCGAACCGACGCACCGGAGGAATCCGGTGACGGTCCCACCGCCGTCCTGCGCAAGGAACCCTCCTCCCCTCGGCTGGCCGCGCAGGTCCCCCGGGGCTGGGACCCCCTGGCCATCGCCCCGCTGGCCTGGGAGCTACCCGAACCCGCGCCCCTCGGGTACACCCCGGTGGTGCCCGCACCGCCGGTGCCGAAACGGCCGCGTTCCCGGCTCACCCCGATCACCATCGGCCTGGCCATCCTGGCCGCCGCCCTCGCCGGGGCCGCCGCGGCCTCCGGAGCGGAGTGGATGACCCCGGCGCGGATCGCCGCCGTCGCGCTGGCGGTGGTGGGGCTCGGGCTCGTCGTCGGCGCGTTCCTGCGGCGCGGGTACGGGCTGCTGGTGCTCACCGCGCCGCTGGCCGGGTTCGTGCTGCTGGCCTCGCTGATCGGGCCGATCGAGTTCGACGGTGCCACCATGGGGGAACGCACCTGGGCGCCCACCTCGGTCACCGAGCTCGAACCGAGCTACGCGGTGAACATGGGTTCGGGCACACTGGATCTGCGTGGCATGACGCTCACCGAGAACCGGGCCGTGGAGGTCTCGGTGAACATGGGTGAGGCGATCGTGCTGCTGCCCGAGGCGATGACGGTGCGGACGACCTGTGACGTCCGCGCCGGTGACGCCTCGAGTTGCGTCGACGGGCTGTCCGGGCCCCAGACCCCGAACGCACCGGTCCTCGACCTGCGGGTCGATGTGCGGATGGGTAGTGCGGAGGTGCATCGTGGCTGAACCGACCGAAACCCGGCGCCGCCCGGCCTTCTCGCTGCTGTGCACGGGCCTGCTGGCCCTGGCCCTGAGCGTGTGGGCCCTGCTCGGCGCACCGACCCCCGACAACGGCGTCCTGCCGATCGGCTGGGGCGTGGTGATCGCCGCCAGCGTCATCGGCCTGCTACTGGTGCTCTCGCCCCGCCGCAAACAGCACTGACAAAGGAAACCACCGACCCATGAACCAGGAATGGCCCGTCACCACGACGGGCCATTCCTGTTGGAGGACAACGGTAATGGCCGATTCCCGCCCGACCACTGTCAGTTCGCTCGCACACCTGGTCACCCACGCCGAACACCGGCCCGTCACCGGCGGCCTGTCGCTGGGCAGGCTGCTGCTGGCGCACAGCCACCGGCCCGCACCGGCACGACCGGATTCGGATCAGGGCGCCGCCTGACCCCGGAAACGACGGAGGCGGTGCCGAATCCGGCACCGCCTCCGCGTTCATCTCACTCCCATTCGATGGTGCCCGGCGGCTTGCTCGTCACATCGAGGACCACGCGGTTGACCTCGGCCACCTCGTTGGTGATGCGCGTGGAGATGCGCTCGAGCACGTCGTAGGGCAGGCGGGTCCAGTCGGCGGTCATCGCGTCCTCGCTGGAGACCGGGCGCAGCACGATCGGGTGACCGTAGGTGCGGCCGTCACCCTGCACACCGACCGAGCGGACATCGGCCAGCAACACCACGGGGCACTGCCAGATCTGCTTGTCCAGGTCGGCGGCGGTGAGCTCCTCGCGGGCGATGGCGTCGGCCTGGCGCAGCAGATCGAGGCGGTCGGCGGTTACCTCGCCGACGATGCGGATCGCGAGGCCGGGACCCGGGAAGGGCTGGCGGGCGACGATCTCCTCGGGCAGGCCGAGTTCACGGCCGACCGCGCGGACCTCGTCCTTGAACAGCAGCCGCAGCGGCTCGACCAGGTCGAACTCGAGGTCGTCGGGCAGGCCGCCGACATTGTGGTGGCTCTTGATGTTGGCGGTGCCGGTGCCGCCGCCGGACTCGACGACATCCGGGTAGAGGGTGCCCTGCACCAGGAACTCGACCTTCGGCGCGGTGCCGTCGCCCTGCTCGAGCACGATGCCCGAGACCGCGTCCTCGAAGGAGCGGATGAACTCGCGGCCGATGATCTTGCGCTTCTCCTCCGGATCGGAGACGCCCTTCAGCTCGCCGAGGAACTTGTCCACCGCGTCCACGGTGACCAGCTTGGCACCGGTCGCGGCGACGAAGTCCTGCTGCACCTGCTCGCGCTCACCGGCGCGCAGCAGACCGTGGTCGACGAACACACAGGTGAGCCGGTCACCGATCGCGCGCTGCACCAGCGCCGCGGCGACCGCGGAATCGACACCGCCGGACAGGCCGCAGATCGCGTGCCCGTCGCCGATCTGCTCGCGCACGCTCGCGATGAGCGACTCGGCGATATTGGCGGGAGTCCACTGCGGCGGGATGCCTGCCAGGTCGTGCAGGAAGCGGCTGAGCACCTGCTGGCCGTGCGGGGAGTGCAGCACCTCGGGGTGGTACTGGACACCGGCCAGGCGGCGCGCGCGGTCCTCGAACGCGGCGACCGGGGCGCCGGCGGTGGTGCCGGTGACCTCGAAGCCCGCGGGGGCGTCGGTGACGGCGTCGCCGTGGCTCATCCAGACCGGCTGGATGGTCGGCAGGCCGCCGTGCAGCACACCGCCGTCGATATTGAGTTCGGTGCGGCCGTATTCGCGGGTGCCGGTGTGCGCGACGGTGCCGCCCAGGGCCTGCGCCATCGCCTGGAAGCCGTAGCAGATGCCGAACACGGGCACGTCCAGCTCGAACAGCCGGGCGTCGAGTTGCGGTGCGCCCTCGGCGTACACGCTCGACGGGCCGCCGGACAGGATCACGGCCAGAGGCTGCTTCTCGGCGATCTCCTCCACCGTGGTGGTGTGCGGAATGACCTCGGAGAACACCCGCGCCTCACGCACCCGGCGGGCGATCAGCTGGGCGTACTGTGCGCCGAAGTCGACGACGAGGACCGGTCTCTGAGTTTCTGCCACCGCCACAGTTTAGTGACGGCACACGACAGCCGAGCTGGCGGCCCATTCCTTGCGCGCGGGCCGGTGGGGCTGGCTATCCTCGTGCACGTGCCATTCGCCCGCGCGATCGATGCCGACATCTACTACGAGGACAGCGGTGGCACGGGGCCGGTGGTGTTGCTGGCCCACGAATTCTTCATGGACCGCACCATGTTCGCCTCCCAGCGGGCCGCGCTGGCACCGGAATTCCGCATCGTGGCCTGGGACGCGCGCGGGCACGGACGCACCAGGGATCAGCGGCTGCCGTTCACCTACTGGACCGCCGCGCGCGACGCGCTCACCGTGCTCGACACCCTCGGGGTGGAACGCGCCGTCGTCGGCGGCACCGCGCAGGGTGGGTTCACCGCGCTGCGCACGGCGCTGGTCGCGCCGGAACGGGTCGCCGCGCTCATCCTGATCAGCACCGAGGCCCACGGCCCCACCCGGGAACAGTCGCGCGCCACCCAGCGCTTCCTCGACGAATGGCACGACCGCGGCTCACGCGCGGAAGCCGCGGGCAGGCTCGCGGACTGGCTGATCGGCGACGACGACTGGTATCGCGGCATCTGGACCCGCCGCTGGGTCGGCGACGCCCACAACGGCCTCGACGCCGCCGTGGGCTGCCTGCTCGGCCGCGATTCGGTGCTCGACCGGTTGCGCGAGATCACCTGCCCCGCGCTGATCATCCACGCCACCCACAGCGGCATCACCGGCGACCGGGCGCGCACGCTGGCCGACGGGCTCACCGCCTCCACCTACGTGGAGATCGACGGAGCCCGCCTGGCCGTCACGATGACCCACCCGGAACCGGTGAACACCGCGATCGCCCGGTTCCTGCGCGACCGGGTCTCGCTGACGCCCGCGCGTTAGCGGACGCTGAGCCCGACCTTCTGGAATTCCTTGAGGTCGGAGTAGCCCGCCTTGGCCATCGACCGGCGCAGGCCACCGACCAGGTTCAGCGAACCGAACGGGTCGTCGGAGGGGCCGTAGAGCACGCGCTCGAGGCTCGGACGCGCGGCGGCGCCGTCGGGACCGTCCAGCCAGGACTCGTCGACCGGCAGGAACGAGCCGCGCGGCACCGAGGGATGCGCGGTGGCCGAGGGCCAGTACCAGCCGCGACCGGGCGCCTCGGCGGCGGCCGAGAGCGGCACACCCAGCATCACGGCGTCGGCGCCGCAGGCGATGGCCTTGGCCAGCTGGCCGGAGGTGGCCACGTCACCGTCGGCGATGACGTGCACGTAGCGGCCGCCGGTCTCGTCGAGGTAGTCGCGGCGCGCGGCGGCGGCGTCGGCGATGGCGGTGGCCATGGGCACGCCGATGCCGAGCACCTCACCGGTGGTGGTGGCGCCGGGGAAGGAGCCGTAGCCCACGATGACGCCCGCGGCGCCGGTGCGCATCAGGTGCAGCGCGGTGCGGTGATCGCTGACGCCACCGGCCACGACCGGCACATCCAGCTCGGCGATGAAGGTCTTGAGGTTGAGCGGCTCGCCGTCGCCCACGTGCTCGGCCGAGATGATGGTGCCCTGCACCACCAGCAGGTCGACACCCGCCTGCACCAGCGCGGGGGTCAGCGCGCGGGCGTTCTGCGGGCTCACCCGCACCGCGGTGGTGACCCCGGCCGCGCGCACCTCGGCGACGGCGGCGGCCAGCAGATCGGGCTGCATCGGCGCGGCGTGCAGTTCCTGCAGCAGCGCGATGGCCTTCTCGTAACCCCCCTTGTCGACCAGATCGATGAGCTGGTCGATCTTGGACTGCACGTCGGCGTGCCGGGCCCACAGGCCCTCGCCGTTGATCACACCGAGGCCACCACGGCGGCCCAGCTCGATCGCGAACCGCGGGGAGACGAGCGCGTCGGTGGGGTGCGCGAGCACCGGGATCTCGAAGCGGTAGGCGTCGAGCTGCCAGGCCAGCGAGACCTGCTTGGACGAGCGGGTCCGCCGCGAGGGCACGATGTCGACGTCATCGAGCTCGTAGGTCCGCCGAGCGACCCTGCCCATACCGATTTCCACCATGTCACGCACAGTTGCTCCCTGTGTTCGGGCGCGCGTGTGCGCGCGTTTTCACGATCCTGAACGACCGCATGGCTGTGCGCCGGGAGCGTACCTCCCGGCGCACAAACGCATCTATTGTACTCAGCCGCGGCCGGTGTAGTTCGGGGCCTCGACGGTCATGGTGATGTCGTGCGGGTGGCTCTCCTTGAGGCCCGCGGCGGTGATCTGCACGAACTGGGCGTTCTGCAGGTGCTCGATGTTCTGCGAGCCGGTGTAGCCCATCGCGGCGCGCAGGCCGCCGACGAGCTGGTGGATCACCTGGTTGACCGGGCCGCGGAACGGCACACGGCCCTCGATGCCCTCGGGGACCAGCTTGTCCTCGGCGAGCACGTCGTCCTGGAAGTAGCGGTCCTTGGAGTAGGACTTGGCCTGGCCGCGGCCCTGCATGGCGCCGAGGGAGCCCATGCCGCGGTAGCTCTTGAACTGCTTGCCGTTGACCAGGATCAGGTCACCGGGGGCCTCGGCGGTGCCGGCGAGCAGCGAGCCGAGCATCACGGTGGAGGCACCGGCGGCGATGGCCTTGGCGACGTCACCGGAGTACTGCACGCCACCGTCGGCGATCACCGGCACACCGGCAGGCTTGCACGCGGCCACGGCCTCGAGGATCGCGGTGATCTGCGGCGCGCCGACACCGGCGACCACGCGGGTGGTGCAGATGGAGCCGGGACCGACACCCACCTTGACAGCGTCCACGCCCGCCTCGACCAGCGCCGCGGCGCCCGCCCGGGTGGCGACATTGCCGCCGACGATCTGGATGCGGTCGCCGACCTCGGCCTTGACCTTGGACACCATCTGCAGCACCTGCGACTGGTGGCCGTGCGCGGTGTCGACGATCAGCACGTCGACCCCGGCGTCGGCCAGCGTCATCGCGCGCGACCAGGAGTCCTCGCCGACACCGATCGCGGCACCGACCAGCAGGCGGCCGTCGCGGTCCTTGGTGGCGTTGGGGTACTGGTCGGTCTTGACGAAGTCCTTGACGGTGATCAGGCCACGCAGGCGGCCGTTGCCGTCGACGATCGGCAGCTTCTCGATCTTGTGGCGGCGTAGCAGGCCGAGGGCGGCCTCGGCGGTGACGCCCTCCTGGGCGGTGATCAGCGGCGCCTTGGTCATCACCTCGTCGACGCGGCGGTCCTGATCGACCTCGAAACGCATGTCGCGGTTGGTGATGATGCCGACCAGCGCGCCGGTCTCGTCCACCACGGGCAGACCCGAGATGCGGAAGCGCGCGCACATGGCGTCGACCTCGGCGAGGGTGTCGGTGGGACGACAGGTGACCGGGTCGGTCACCATGCCCGCCTCGGACCGCTTGACCGTCTCCACCTGGGCGGCCTGATCGGCGCCCGAGAGGTTGCGGTGCAGCACACCCATGCCGCCGGCGCGGGCCATGGCGATGGCCATGCGCGCCTCGGTGACGGTGTCCATCGCCGAACTCACCAGCGGGGTGCGCAGGGTGATGTCACGGGTGAGCCTGCTCGAAGTCTCGACGGAGCTGGGGATGAGATCCGAGGCCGCGGGCAGCAGCAGCACGTCGTCGAACGTGAGGCCCAGCATGGCGATCTTGGTCGGATCGTCGCCACCCGTAGGAGGGCGCACCGCGATTCGTTCGCCCGGCACGGGATTACTCATTCGGATCGACCCCTCCTGGTCGTCGGAGCCACCGACGCTGGAGATGCAACGCGACGACAGCTGGAACGGGAACGCTTGGATGGTCGGTGAGAACAAAGTCGCCGACGCCTGCATTCCATGGTATCCGGCGGGTGTTTCGCCCTGCGAAGTGAGCCCTTCCGCAAAACTTGCCCGGTGCATCGCTGGCGCAGACCACCGAGTACTGCGTACCGTGGGGATGTGCGTGACCATCTACCACCTGGCCTGCCGCCGGATCCCTTCGCCGGAGACCCCTCCGACCCGTCTGCCGCGCTCGACGCTATCGAGCCCGGTGAGCCGCTGGATCCTCATGAGCGCCTCGCGGTCGAGGAAGATCTCGCGGACCTCGCCGTCTACGAAGCCCTGCTGGCCCATCGCGGGATCCGCGGGCTCGTCGTGAGCTGTGAGGATTGTCGGCAAGATCACTACCACGACTGGGACATGCTGCGGGCGAACCTGCTGCAGCTACTCGTCGACGGCACCGTCCGTCCGCACGAGCCCGCCTACGATCCCACCCCCGAGGCCTACGTCACGTGGGACTACTGCCGCGGCTACGCGGACGCGTCCATGAACGAGGCGTTCCACGGCGACGGATTCGACGGCTTCGACAACTGAGCACGCCGCTCGCGGCATCGCTCCCCCGCTCCGGTCACGCGTGCGCGGGGGACGATGCGCCGGGCACCCGGACATACGACGAAGGCCCCGAACCAGCTGGTTCGGGGCCTTCGTCGTCGATTCAGGAAACCGGGACCGAGGGCGGCGGCACCGGCAGATTGGTCACCGCGGGCGGTGTCTGCAGGGTCGGTGGCACCGTGGGCGGCAACGGCTTCGAGGTCGGGACCACCGTCGGCACGGTGACCGGCGGCTCGACGACGGTCGTCGGCGGGTTGGTCGTCGCCGGGGCGGTCGGTTCGACCGTCACCGGCGGCGGGGTGGTCACCGGGGGTTGCGTCGGCTCGACCGGCTTGGTCTCCGGGGCGGGCGTCTGCATGATCACCGGCGGCTCCGGGTCGGTGGTGCCCGGCTCCGGCGAGGTGCCGGGACCGGTCGGCGCGACCGGGGCCGTGGTGGCCGGGTTGGGCGAGGGTTGCGGCTGCGCCGGCGACGGTGAGGTCGGCTTGGTCTCGCCGGGATTCGACGGCACCGTGGTCGGCAGCTGCGCGCCGATCTCCGGCGCCATCCGGACCAGCTGATCGCGCAGGATGTTCCACAGCGCGATCATCTCGTCGCGCTTGGCCTTGTCGTCGATCTGGCCCGCGGTGGCCGAGGCCTGCTCGAGGCGGGCCCGCGCCTGCTCCGCGTTGCCCGTGTCCAGCAGGCTCTGCGCGGCGGCCAGGTCGTCGCCGGCGTACTTCACGACCGTCGACTGGGCCTGCTCGCTGAACACGACCTCCTTGACCCGCCACAGCGGATCACCGGGAGCGGCATTGTAGGAGAACGCCGTGATACCGCCGAAGACCACGGCCAGCGCCGCGGCGGCTCCGAGGAGCGGGCGTACCAGACGTAGACGTCCGCGCGAGGATGCACCGACTCGAACCTGCCGCGCGCCGATCTCCTGGTTGACCGCCGCGAAGACGGTGTCCAGATCGGGGCCCGCGGGCATCGGTTCGGCCAACAGGTCGGCTCGCCAATCCGCGAGCAGCGACGCCAGCTGGAATTCTTCGGGGCTGTCGGTACGGACCGGTCCGTCGCTCGCGATCGCGTCGATCAGCGCATCGTCGCTGCGCACCGCCGCGATGTCGACCGGACCGGAATCACCGGCTTCCTCGGCGGCTGAGGGACCGCTGTCGTGCGACCCACGCCAAACCTTCCGGTCGCCTCGACCGCGCTCGCCATCCCTAGCCATACATTTCACCTGCCCTCGCCACTTGTGACTTCAGTTTCGCGAGTGCCCTGTGCTGGGCTACCCGTATCGCCCCCGCCGTGCTGCCCACAGCGGTTGCGGTTTCTTCTGCCGACAGACCCATGACCAAGCGCAGGATCAGGATTTCCCGATGTTTCTCGGGGAGCGTGGCCAGCAGAGTGTTCATCTGCCTGCTCGTCTCCGAGTCGAGAGCTCGCTGCTCCGGTCCCTGGTCGGTGGATATGACATCTGGTACTTCGGCCATCGCCTCCGCCTTGTTACGGGCGGCGTTGCGATGGGCGTCGGCGACCTTGTGCGAAGCGATGCCGTACACGAAGGCCATGAAGGGCCGACCCTGATCCTGATAGCGGGGCAGGGCGGTCATCACAGCCAGACAGACCTCTTGCGCAACATCATCCGCGGAGAGCTGCCCGCGCTCCGCGGCACCGATCCGAGCACGGCAGTAGCGAACCACCAACGGCCGGATCAGTTCCAGTACCTGAGCTAAAGCGGCCCTGTCGCCCTGCGCAGCCGCAGCGACGGCGAGGTCCAACTCTTCGCCCATATGCGTCATCGTCAGAGATTTTCCTGGCGTTACGAGTGGCGCGGTCAGATGTGACCGAGCTTCCACCGAAGTGGTGGAACGGAACTAACAATAGCGACCCTTCGATCCGTCGCCAGCCACCCTGCACCCTTCTGCGAAACCTCTCAGCAAGATCACCGGCGGCGCATCAGCGAGTCGGCAGGATGAAATCCCCGCCGAGCTCGCGGATTCGTGCCGCATGATCAGCGGCTTCGGCCGCGGCGGCCGCCGCGACGGGTGGTTCGGCGACACCGGCGCGCAGCATCGCGCAGGCCCAGCGCAGGGGCAGCAGGCCGTGGGCGGCGCAGTCGCGGTCGACCCGCGCGGCCTTTTCCGCCGCCGCGGCGAGGTCGCCGGAGGCGGCGGTGGACGCGGCCAGCAGCAGGGCCGATTTCACGCGGTGCCGGACCGAGGGCAGCGCCTCGGCGAGTTCGACGGCCCGCCCGGCGTCGGCCAGCGCGGGCGCGGCGGCACCGCCGGCCAGGGCGGTCTCGGCGCGCACCCAGTGCCAGCGCACCCGCGCGCGGGGCGGGGCCGCGGCCAGCAGGGGTTCGACGCGGCCGAGCAGGCGGTGGGCCAGGGCGAGCCTGCCGGTGCCGAGCGCGTCGGCGGCCAGGCCGGTGTAGGCGTCGGCCAGCGCTTCGGCGCGGGCGGGGCCGGTGGCACCGAGCGCGAGCGTGGCGGCGCGGCCGTCGAAGGCGGCGGCCGCGGCGTGTCCACCGAGCTGGCGCAGCAGCGAACCGCGGGTGCTCTCGACCAGCGAGCGCAGGCCCGGATCGAGGGGGGTGCGGGCGAGCCGCAGGAGGTCGGCCCTGGCGGCGGCGTAGCGCCCCTGCGCGCCCAGCGCGACGGCGCGGTGCCAGCGCGCGAGGGAGCCGGGCGGGTCCGGCAACTCCGCAGCGCCGCGACCGGGGGTCGCCCCGAAAGCCGTCGCAGCGAGTATTTCGGATCCGATATCCCCGGGTGAAGCCGTTGTCCGCACGCCGAGACTCTAGCCGCCGCCCCCGGCCGCGCGTTCCCGTGATATGCCCGGGCGGCCGCCGATCAGCTACCGGTCAGCTTTTCTTTCGTGGATCGATGTTGCCATCAGGTAAATCTCCGCCCGTGGCCGCCGCTGCCGCAAAGTCTCGAATTCACATGCGTTTCGCGCAATTAACCTCGGCGCCCCGTTTCGGCCATGTCGGCGGACCCCGCGCGACAGGTCCACTGTGACCCGAGCCACTGGGTCCCGCCGTGCCGTCACGGGCGAAACCCGGCCCTGACCGGCGCGACCTGGGGAAACGTCAGATTCCGCGGCCCGCGCGCCGGGATCGATCCATAGCCAACCGAACAGTATGGACGGAGTGAGTGTGAAATGTAAACAGTGCGCAGGTTAAATTTCAGCGATGCCGATTTGTGGAACCAATGCGCCGAACTATTGACGGAAATTCCCGCGTGCCCCTAACGTAGCTCACCGTCACGGTAGGCGCCGCGCGAAATTACAGCGACCCACGCCGGGTGACACCGTCAGGCACCGTCGAGCCGGCCACCGCGAGGTGGCACCGAGACCTGCCGCACCACTCGCTCGACAACGCTGACGAGCTCGCACCACAAGGAGTTCACCATGCCCATGCCCACTCACCTTCCCGGCCCGAACGCCGACGTCTGGGATTGGCAGATGCGAGGCTCGTGCCGCGGCCAGGACTCCGCCGTCTTCTTCCATCCCGACGGCGAACGCGGCCGCGCCCGCACCGCGCGCGAGATGCGCGCCAAGGAGATCTGCCGGGCCTGCCCGGTGCTCATGCAGTGCCGCGCGCACGCCCTCAAAGTCAGCGAGCCCTACGGCATCTGGGGCGGGATGTCGGAGACCGAACGCGAGATGCACGCGCGCCGCAACCGGCGTCGTATGGCCGTCTAGATACTTCGGCAAATCAACTCCCATCCTCCCGGCCCGGCGCGCCGAATCTCTAGCAAACAGCTGGCACGCGTTCAAAGCACCCCCGGGCGAAGGGAGGTCATAGCCGCGGGCTAGATTCGTGACCGATGACACAGAATGGGTTCCGAAGCGAAGCCTTCCCACCGAGCGTGGATTCTGCGGTTACCGCACGCGCGGCCGAAGGAGTCGAGCTAGCTGCACTGTTGGAACGATGCGGCCTTGCCGACCAGCAAGCGTTCGCCGAACTGTACGACCGGACGTCGGCGCGCGTCTTCGGCCTGGTCCTGAGGGTGCTCCACGACCCCGGGTACGCGGAGGAGACCACGCAGGAGGTCTATCTCCAGATCTGGCGCACCGCAACGAGTTTCGACCCCACCAAGGGGTCGGCGGTGACCTGGCTGATGACGCTGGCGCACCGGCGCGCGGTCGATCGGGTTCGTGCCGAGCAAGCCCACACCCAGCGCGAAGTCGCCTACGGGATCCGGGTCCTCGGCAACGAGTTCGACGAGGTCACCGAGGAGGTGGAACGCAGACTCGAACAACAGGCCGTCCAGCGCGGGCTCTCGACTTTGACCGAGACGCAGCGCGAGGCGATCTCGCTCGCCTACTACGGCGGGCGGACCTACGCGGAGGTGGCACAGTACCTCGGCATAGGGTTACCGACCGTTAAGTCCCGGATTCGGGACGGATTGACACGACTGAAGAAAAGTTTGGGGGTGACGTGAGATGAACGAAGCCCAGATCGATCTCGCGCACACCGTCGCGCTCGGATTGATCGACGACGAAGACCATCACGCGATCCAGACCATCATCGATACCGACGACCCGGCACTCTGTACCGAGTTCCTGCGCGAGGTCCGCGACACCCGCGGCACCCTCGCGCTCCTCGCGGAGCTCACCGCCACCGCCCCACCCCCGTCCCTGCGCACCCGTTTACTGACCGCGCTGGCCGAGGAACCCCCGGTAGCCAGCTAGCCATGAACGAGAAAGGCCCCCAGACCGCATCGCGATCAGGGGGCCTTCGTCGTCTCAGCTCACTCAGTGGGCGTGACCGTGGTGGCCGTGGTCGTCGTCTTCCTCGACCGGCTTGTCCACGATGGCGCTCTCGGTGGTGAGGATCATCCGCGCGACCGAGGCGGCGTTCACCACGGCGGAGCGGGTCACCTTGACCGGGTCGACGACACCGTCGGTGAGCAGGTCACCGTAGGTGAGGGTGGCGGCGTTGAAGCCGTCCTTGCCCTCGGCGACCTTGCTGACCACCACGGCGCCGTCGAGGCCCGCGTTGGTGGCGATCCAGAACAGCGGCGCCTCGAGGCCCTTGCGGACCACCTCGACGCCGACGGCCTGGTCACCGGTCAGCGAGTCGCGCAGCTCGACCAGCGCGGTCGCGGCCTGCACCAGCGCCGAACCACCGCCGGGCACGATGCCCTCCTCGACCGCGGCCTTGGCCGCCGCCACCGCGTCGTCGACGCGGTACTTGCGCTCCTTGAGCGCGGTCTCGGTGGCCGCGCCGACCTTGATCACCGCGACGCCACCGGCCAGCTTGGCCAGGCGCTCCTCGAGCTTCTCGCGGTCCCAGTCGGAGTCGGTGGCCTCGATCTCGCGACGCAGCTGCGCGCTGCGGGCGGCGACGTCGTCCTCGGTGCCGGCACCGTCGATGAGCACGGTCTCGTCCTTGGTGACGACGACGCGACGCGCCTGACCCAGCTGCTCGATGGTGGCCTCACGCAGCGTGATCCCCAGATCCGGGTTGATCACGGTGCCACCGGTGACCACGGCCAGATCGTCGAGGAACGCCTTGCGGCGGTCACCGAAGAACGGCGCCTTGACCGCGACGGCCTTGATCGTCTTACGAATGGAGTTGACCACCAGGGTGGACAGCGCCTCGCCCTCGACGTCCTCGGCGATGATCAGCACGGCCTTGCCGGACTCGGCGATCTTCTCCAGCAGCGGCAGCAGATCGGGCAGCGAGCTGATCTTGTCGCGGTGCAGCAGGATGTAGGCGTCCTCGAGGACGGCCTGCTGGGTCTCCGGGTCGGTCTGGAAGTAGGGCGAGAGGTAGCCCTTGTCGAACTGCACACCCTCGGTGATGACGAGTTCGGTGTGGGTGGTCGAGGACTCCTCGACGGTGACCACGCCATCCTTGCCGACGGTGGTGAGCGCCTTGCCGACCATCTCGCCGATCTCCTCGTCGCGCGAGGAGACGGTGGCGACCTGGGCGATGGCCTGCTCGCCGGAGACCGGGGTGGCCGCGGCCAGCAGCACCTCCGACACCTTGTCGGCGGCCAGCGCGATGCCCTGGCCGAGGGAGATCGGGTTGGCACCCGCGGCGACGTTCTTCAGACCGCCGCGCACCAGCGCCTGGGCCAGCACGGTGGCGGTGGTGGTGCCGTCACCGGCGACGTCGTTGGTCTTGGTGGCGACGCTCTTGACGAGCTGGGCGCCGAGATTCTCGAAGGGGTCCTCGAGGTCGATGTCACGCGCGATGGTGACACCGTCGTTGGTCACGGTCGGGCCGCCGAAGGCCTTGGCCAGCACCACGTGGCGGCCGCGCGGGCCGAGGGTCACCTTGACGGCGTCGGCCAGCTTGTCGACGCCGCGTTCCAGAGCCCGGCGCGCCTTCTCGTCGAACTCGATCTGCTTGGGCATAGGGGGATTCACTCCTGTGTGAGAACGCGATCCGCCCCGGGTCGGTGGACGACGCCGGGGCGGAACGCGAATGCGGCGTTGGCCTTACTTGGTGACGACGGCCAGGATGTCGCGAGCCGAGAGGATGAGGTATTCCCCACCCTGGTACTTGATCTCGGTGCCGCCGTACTTGCTGTAGATGACGACGTCGCCTTCCTTGACGTCGACGGGGATGCGGTCACCCTTGTCGGTGATCCGGCCCTCGCCGACGGCGATGACGGTGCCCTCCTGCGGCTTCTCCTTGGCCGTGTCCGGGATGACCAGGCCGGAGGCCGTCGTCGTCTCGGCCTCGTTGGCCTGGACGAGGATCTTGTCCTCGAGCGGCTTGATGTTCACGCTCGCCACGTTGAGCCCTCCACTTTCAGGGGAATTCGGTCGTCCGGAACTGGTGTCCCGGACCGGGTTTCGGTCAGCTTGCGACTCTGCGCGTCAGCCCCGTCGTCGCGGGTGCCGGGACCCCTGCCCAGTAGTCGGCTGGCACAAGTACAGCTACACAGTGCCGACTAGCACTCTATATGCGAGAGTGCCAGCGCTCAAGGCCGGGTTCTGCCAATGTCGCATTTTCGACACGCCCACACTCGCCAGTGATCTTCACATCGGTTGCAACAATCTGTAACGTTCGCATAACAGGCTGTGACAGAGTATGCATACGTTCCATTCGAGATGGTCGGCCACCGCGGAACCATCCGCTCGAAGGGAGGTGAACATGCGAACATCCCTCGGCATCTCGGCCGGGAACGAGGTGGTGTGCTCCGCACTGGTCGCCACCGGACCATCCGGCGAACAGCACTTCGACTACCGCGTCGTCTCCGCCGACGCGGCCCATTCCGATCTCGGCGACCTGGTGTCGTCCTCGATCGAGCTGATGACCACCCAATTACCGGTCTCGGAGACGGCCGGTCTGATCGGCGAGCCGCTCGGGCGCTACTCCACGGGCGTGCACCGGCGCACCGAGTCCACCCGCACCCGTCCGCCGACCAGCGTCGCCGTGGCCTACCGCGACAAGGAACAGGCCCAGGCCATCCGGGCGGCCACCACCCGCCGCCGTGATCTGCGGCTGGTCCCCGAGGGCACCGCCGCGCTGTCCTATTTACGCGAGACCGGTCTGCTCGACCGCTACGCCACCGTCGCCGTGATCGACCTCGGCGCGACCGGGCTCAGTGTCACCGTGGCCGACTACGCCGACGGTTCGGTGCTGCACAGCGAGCGCACGCCCACCCTCTCCGGCAACGCCATCGACGAACTCATCTACCACCACCTCGTCGACCTGCACTACGCCCGCCGCGGGGCCCGCCCCAACCGCGCCACCCTCACCAATCGTGGCCGCGCGGCCAAGGAACACCTCTCGATCGCGCCCGCGGTGACCATCGACCACGTGGCGGGTCAGCCGCTCAAGCTCACCCGCTCCGATTTCGAGGAGCTCATCGGCGGGCTGCTGCGCAATATCGCGCTGTTCTCCAGTTCGGTGTTCAGCCGCGCGCCCAGGTACCCGGAGGCGGTCGCGGTGATCGGCGGCTGCGCCAACATCCCCGCGGTGGTCGACACCCTCGGCGCCCGCCTGGACATGCCCGTGCTCACCGTGCCCGACCCGGAGGCGGTGATCGCCAAGGGCGCCGCGCTGGTCGCCGACGCGGCGGCGCCGTCGGCCTTACCCGCGGCCTTACAGGGCGCCTCGCTGAGCGATGTGCCCAGCGGCACCGTCACCAAGGTGGTCGGCACGCTCGCCGGCGCGGTCGTGGTCGTCGGCCTGGTGATCGGCTACGGGGTGCAGGCCATCGCGCCCGACAGCACCGACGTCACCCCGGCGGGCACCAGCAGTTCCGTGCGTCAGTCCCCGTCCTCGCCGATGCCCGCTCCGGCGCCCACCCCGCAGAACGACGAGAGCACCGACCGTCCCGGCACCGCGCCCGTCCCGCCGGTCACCGGCGTGCCCGGCACCTCCGCGCCCACCACCACGGTCCCCGCGCCGACGACCACCCCGTCGACCCCCGGCCCGTCCGGTTCGCCGTCGAGCACCGCGCCCACCCTGCGTCCCGACCCGAACCTGCCGCAGATCCCCTACCCGGAGTCCCCGCTCGGCCCGATCGACAGCGGCTCGTCGCGCCCCGGCCAGCAGCGCCCCTCCACGCCCAATACCCAGTCGCCCGCCCGCAGCGTCCTCCCGATCCCGCCCGAGGCGGCGCCGGACGAGCCGATCCTGCAGACGGTGGGCTAGCCGGCCTACGGCGCGAAGCTCTGGGTGCCGATGACCCGCAGCAGCGCGAGCTTGTCACTCGCGTCGGTACCGGGCAGGGGCAGGAACGCACGCACCCGCACATCTGCTTCGGGAGTCAGCAGGACCTCACACGACAGGTCGACCGCACCGACCTCCGGATGCAGGACGCGCTTACGGGGCAGTCGTCGCACGGTGACCTCGTGCAGTTCCCACAGCCCGCGGAATTCGGGGCTGCGCGCGAGCAGGGCCTCGACGAGTTCGCTCACGTCGCGGTCGCCCCGCCGGCGCGCGTAGGTCGCGCGCAGGTCAGCGACATGGGCGCTGGAGTGGGCGTCCCAGTCGGCTTCGGGAAAGATCCGCCGGGTCTCCGGCGCGGTGAACCAGCGCCAGGTGAGACTGCGGTCGAGGCCGGTGCCCACGGGTCTGCCCAGCAGCGCGTCGGCGAGGGGGTTCTGCCACAGCACCTGCTCGATATCGGTGCACACGCACACCGGGATGTCGGCGAGCCGGTCGACGAGGCCGAGCAGTCCGGGTTCGAGGTGGCCACCCGCGCGGCGCAGCGGCGGTGCCAGGCCCGCCAACCGGTAGAGATGATCGCGCTGATCCAGATCGCAGCGCAGCGCCCGGGCCAGCCCCGCGACGATCGGCGCGGACGGATTCGCGCCCCGTGACTGCTCCAGGCGCGCGTAGTAGTCGGTCGACATCCCGGCCAGCTGAGCCACTTCCTCGCGGCGCAGACCCGGGGTGCGCCTGCGCGCCGACGGTGGCAGCCCTACCTCCTCCGGGCGCAACTGTTCCCGGCGCCTGCGCAGGAAGTCGGCCAGACCCTGTCGATCGATCATGTCCTCCATCCTCCCCGCTCCCGTTCGCCCAGCCAGGGACAGCTTGTCCGTGGATGAGCTGGGCCTTCACCCGGCCCGCCGCCGCGGCGAGTCTGGACGGGTACCCGATCCACGGAGGAAGAACATGCGCTACCGCACTCTCGGCCGCACCGGCATCAAGGTAAGCCCCTACGCACTGGGCGCGATGATGTTCGGGGCCGCGGGCAATCCCGACCACACCGAGTCGATCCGGATCATCCATGCCGCGCTAGACGCGGGCATCAATGTCATCGACACCGCCGACATCTACTCCGGCGGCGAGTCCGAGGTCATCGTCGGCAAGGCGCTGGCGCGACGCCGCGACGCGGTCGTGCTCGCCACCAAATCGCACCTGCCGATGGGCGAGGACCCCAGCCGGCGCAGCAACTCCCGCCGCTGGATCGTCACCGCTGTCGAGGAATCACTGCGCCGCCTCGACACCGACCACATCGACGTGTTCCAGATGCACCGGCCCGACCCGGACACCGATATCGAGGAGACCCTGTCGGTGCTCACCGATCTGGTCCGCAGCGGCAAGATCCGCGCGTTCGGCTCTTCCACCACTCCGGTGAGCGAGATCGTCGAAGCCCAGTGGGCGGCCGAGCGGCGCGGATACGAGCGTTTCCGCACCGAGCAGCCGCCCTACTCCATCCTCAACCGGGGCATCGAACGCGAGGTGCTGCCCGCCGTGCGCCGGTACGGGATGGGCGCGCTGGTGTGGAGCCGGCTCGTCCATCCGGCCGTCTCCGCCGCGATCATCGGCCCGCGCACCATGGCCCACCTCGAGGACGCGCTGGCCGGGGCGCGGGTGACGCTCGACGACGAGATCCTCGACCGCATCGACGCGATCGTCGCGCCGGGCACCGATATCGGTCGCCTCGACATGGACTACGACACTCCGGCCGTCCTCGATCCGGCGCTGCGCCGCCGCCCGGCCGCCGATCGCGCCGCCGCCTGAGCACCTCCCGGCACCCGGCCTCGGGCACACCCGGAGGTGCTGTCAGCCGCGCAGCGCGCTCACCGACACCGGCAGACCCGGATCGGTCGCCACGGTCAGCTCGGCGGGCTCGGCTCCCGCCGCGATCACATGCGCGCCCAATGCCGCGATCATCACACCGTTGTCCGTGCACAGCCGTGGCTTGGGCACGCGCAGGGTGAGTCCCGCTGCGGCGCAGCGTTCTTCGGCCAGCGAGCGGATGCGGGAGTTGGCGGTGGCGCCGCCGCCGAGCACGATCGTGTCGACACCCACGTCGGTGGCCGCGCGGACCGCCTTCATGGTGAGCACATCGGCGACCGCCTCCTGGAAGGACGCGGCGATATCGGGGATCGGCAGTTGCTCGGGCGTGATGCCCTGGCGCTGCGCGGCCTCGACATAGCGGGCGACCGCGGTCTTGAGACCGGAGAAGGAGAAGTCGTAGCGGGCGTCGCGCGGGCCGGTCATGCCGCGCGGGAAGGCGATGGCGTTCGGGTCGCCGTCGCGGGCGGCCGCGTCGAGGTAGGGGCCGCCGGGATAGCCGAGGCCGAGTAGCCGGGCGACCTTGTCGAACGCCTCGCCCGCGGCGTCGTCGACGGTGCTGCCGAGCTCGGTGATCGGCGCGCCCAGATCGCTGACCTGCAACAGGTGCGTGTGCCCGCCGGAGACCAGCAGCGCCACCGCGGGCGGCAGCGGGCCGTGTTCGAGGGTGTCCACCGCGACATGCCCACCGAGGTGGTTGAGCGCGTAGAACGGCACGTCCCAGGCCGCCGCGTACGCCTTGGCCGCCGCGACCCCGACCAGCAGCGCGCCGGCGAGGCCGGGCCCGATGGTGACGGCGAGCGCGTCGGGCTTGCTGATCCCGGCCGCGGCCAGCGCCCGGCGCATGGCGGGCACGATCGCCTCGAGATGCGCGCGCGAGGCGATCTCGGGAACCACACCGCCGAAGCGCGCGTGCTGGTCGACGCTGGAGGCCACCTCGTCGGCGAGCAGCTCGAGCGTCCCGTCCGGGTGGCGCCGGACGATGCCGACTCCCGTTTCGTCGCAGGAACTCTCGATACCCATGACGATCACGCCGACGCCTCGTTCCGCTTCATCCGCACTGCCGATCCGGTCACGACAGCACCTCGTCCTGCCTGCCGCGCGCCGCCCATTCGTCGGCCGCGGCCGTGAGTTCGGGGCGGCGCATGGTGTACGCGTCGGCGCCGCTGGGGTGGTAGTAGTTCTTGCGCAGCCCGATGATGTGGAAGCCGTGCTTGGCGTAGAGCGCGATGGCGGGCGCGTTGTCGGTGCGCACCTCGAGGAACACCGGCCCGCCGCGTTCGGCGGCGGTCGCCAGCAGCGCCTCCAGCAGGAGCGTGCCGATGCCGCCGCGATGACACTGCGGATCGACCCCGATCGTGTGCACCTCGGCCTCGGGATGCGCGGCGTCACCGAGCAGCGCGATGCCCGCGTAGCCGACCATGGCGCCGGACGCGTCGCGCGCGGTGATGTAGCGGTTGTGCGCACCGGCCAGCTCGGACCGGAACGAGACGGCCTGCCAGGGATCGTCCTCGGGGAACAGCAGGTGTTCGAGTTCGACGCAGCGATCGATGTCGTGCACCGTCATCGGCTGGATCCGGAACTCGGACACGGCGGTCACGCCCCGGTCCGGTCGAGGGTGCGGAAGGCGTTCTCCACCGCGTCTGGCCTGCGCAGATACAGCGGTACCAGCGCCTCGGGCGCGGTCCCGGCCAGCAGCGCGTCGGCCGCCACGGTGACCAGCCCGGCGGGCGAGGGGGTCTCCACGGGCAGTACCGGCAGGTCGAAGTAGTCCACGTGCGCGGCCGACCCGGCGATCGCGCCCGCCTCGGGCACCGGCACGTCGGTGGGCTTGCCCACCTCGGGCCCGGCCACGCGCGCCCCGTCCAGGTATCGCGCCCAGTACACCTCGCGCCTGCGCGCGTCGGTGACCACCAGCAGCTCGCCCCGGCCGCGCGGCTCGTCGGCGGCGTCGGCGGCGATGGCATCGAGACTGCACACCCCGTGCACCGGTAGCCCCAGCGCGTCACCGAAGGCGGCGGCGGTGGCCATGCCCACCCGCAGCCCGGTGAACGGCCCCGGCCCGATGCCGACGACGACGGCGTCGAGCTCGGCGCGGCTCACCCCGGCTTCGGCCAGGCATTCCAGGATCTGCGGGGTGAGGACCTCGGCGTGGGCGCGGGCGTCGACCTTCACGCGGGCAGACAGCGTCGCCACGGCGGGCCGGGTGTCCGCGTCGGCGGCAGGTGACAGGTGCACCAATCCCGCTGTAACGGCGGGTGTCGCGGTGTCGACTGCTAGTACGAGCATGATTGTCTCAACAATACCGGGTGGTATCCGCGCTCGGCGCGCACCTGGCCACGGTGGTCGGCGAGTTATCCGATCCATTCCCAGATGGCTGTGCGCACATCGGATTCCGGTTCCCGGGCGAGTTGCACCCGCAGGTGCCGTTCGGACAGGTGCTCGACCACGCCCTTGCCCCACTCCACGACGACGACCGCGTGGTGCAGGTCGGTGTCGAGGTCGAGCGCGTCGAGTTCGTCGGGGTCACCGGCGAGGCGGTAGGCGTCCACGTGCACCAGCGGCACTCCCGGCGAACCGTCCGGGCGCTGTCCGGCCTTGTGCGCGCGGGCGATGATGAACGTGGGCGAGCTGACCCGGCCCGCCACCCCGAGACCGGCGGCGATTCCCCTGGTCAAGGCGGTTTTACCGGCGCCGAGCGGGCCGTCGAGGACCACCAGGTCGCCCGCGCGCAGGTTCTCGGCGAGTTCGCGGCCGAAGGCTTCGGTGTCCTCGACCGTGGTCAGGGTGCGCTGCTGGGGGTCAGCCACCGACGGCCTCCTCGCTGTGTCCGCCGGTCACGCCCGCGCGGGCGAGCAGCCGGTCGAGTGCGTCGAGGGTCACCTCGGGGAACTGCAGGTGTGGCATGTGCGCCGCCTCACGCACCCGCACCAGTTCGCTGTCGGCCAGCGCGGTGGCGAGCACCCGCGAGTTGCGGAACGGGATCACCAGGTCGTGCGCGCCGCCCAGCACCAGTCCGGGCTTGCCCGCCAGCACCGGCAGCGCGGCCGATTCGTCGTGCAATTCAATCGCTTTCAGGAATTTCTCGATGGTGGCGACCGGGGTGCGGTCGATCATCATGGTGGTGAAGCGCGACAGGGTCGGGCTCACCGGACCGTGGAACGAGCTCACGTGCAGGATCGGCGTGATCAGCTGCTTGCTCGCGGTGCGACTCACCTGCACCAGCGCGGGCGCGCTGCGCACCGCCATCCGGAATCCGCCGACCGCCGGATGACGCAGCAGCTGCGGAATCCCGGTGGCGGTCACCTCGGCGGCCGCGGTGCACCACAGGCCGACCCCGATCACCCGGGTCGCGAACAGTTCGGGGAACTGCGCGGCCGCGGCCAGCACCGACATCCCGCCCAGCGAATGCCCGATCAGCACCACCGGTCCGCTGGGCGCGCACTCGCGCACCACCGCGGCCAGGTCGCGCCCGAGCTGTTCGACGGTGCAGCTGCCGGTGGCCGGGGTGCCGGAGCGGCCGTGTCCGCGCAGGTCGAAGAACACCATGCGGACCCGGGTGCCCCACTGCCGCGCCAGATCCCGGCGCTGGAAGTGGAAGGACTCCATGGTGTTGCAGAAGCCGTGCGCGAACACGATGGTCACCGCGGCCGAGTCGTCGCCGTAGGTGCGGGTGGCCAGCGAGACCCCGTCGTCGGCGAGGACAACGCCCGGCTCGTCGGAATCGATCAGCGCGAAGTTCTCGTCGCGGTACTCGTCGCGTTCGGCGGGCCAGCGCACCCGCGCCCCGATCCGGCGCAGGGTGTGCGCGACGGCGAGCGCGCCGAGCAGTCCGGCCGTGGCCAGTCCGCCGCGCAGCATCACCCGCCTGCTCACGAGCCCGCCCCCACATAGCGGCGCACGGCCCGCCCGCGCGGGGCGCACACCACCTCGTAGTCGATGGTGTCCAGGGCCCTTGCCCAGTCGAGCGCGTGCGGGTGCCCCGCGCCGCCGCCGAAGAGCACCGCTGTGTCGCCCGCCTGTACCCCGCCCGAGTTCTCGCCCAGGTCGACCATGAACTGGTCCATGCACACCCGCCCGACATTACGGTGCAGCGCGCCCCCGAGCCAGACCTCGAAACGCCCGCTCAGCGAGCGGAACACCCCGTCGGCGTAGCCCGCGGGCACCAGCGCGACGGTGGTGTCGCGCGGGGAGATCCAGCGGTGGCCGTAGGACACGCCCTCCCCGGCGGCCACCCGCTTGACCAGCGTCACCTGGGCCTGCAGCGTCATCGCCGGTCTCAGCCCGAAGTCGCCGAGCTCGGGTATCGGCGAGAGTCCGTAGACCGAGATGCCGGGGCGCACGAGGTCGAAGTGCAGATCGGGCCTGGTCAGCGTGGCCGCCGAGTTCGCGATGTGCGCCTGCTCGGGTTCCAGGCCCTGCTCCTTGGCCTGCGCGAGCGCCGTGACGAACCGTTCGCGCTGCTCGTCGATCATCGGATGACCGGGTTCGTCGGCGTGCGCGAGATGGGAGAAGATCCCCCGCAACCGCAGCGTCCCCTGCTCCACCATCGTCCGCAGCGCGGCCAGGACCTGCGGATACTCGACCGCCGACACCCCGTTGCGATTGAGTCCGGTATCGACCTTGAGACTGACGATCCCGGTGCGTCCCACCGTCTGCGCCGCCCGCTCGACCGCCCGCAACTGCGTCAGCGAGGACACCCCGATCTCGACATCGGCCGTGATCGCCGCGCCGAAATCGGCGTCGATCGTATTGAGCCAGCACAGAATCGGCGCCGTGATCCCCGCGTCCCGCAGCACCAGCGCTTCGGCGACGGTGGTCACCCCGAGTTCGGCGGCCCCCGCCCCCAGCGCGGCCCGCGCCACCGCCACCGCGCCATGGTTGTAGCCGTCGGCCTTGACCACCACCATCACCGCCGCGCCCCGCGCGTACTCGCGCAGCACCCGCACGTTGTGGGCAATGGCATCCAGGTCGATAACCGTCTCCACTTGCGCATTCACAACCCCTCATCCTGCCAGGACGACCCCCGTTCCCATTGCGCGGGCCGGTCGCCGCCGTTAGCGTTGCCGCCGAAGGGACCTATGGGGAAATGGGGAATCATGGCTGGCACTTCGGATTTGGATCTCGATCCGACACGGACCCAGGAGCTCGCGACCACGCTCGGCAAAGCCGAGTCGGAGATGGCCGCGGTGTTCGGCGCGGACACCGGTAGCGCGTCGGTGACCCTGGACGGGACGAAGGTCCCGGACGCGGTGACCGCGGCGATCGCGAAGGTCGCCAAGGCGTCGAAAACGCTGGTCACCGACTACGAGGCGCTGTCGAAGGCGACCTCGACCGCGGTGACGGAATTCCAGGCGAAGGACACGCAGAACGCGGGTGCGCTCGACACCCAGCAGGCGGCCCTGGCATGAGCACGCTCGGAACCGACGAGTCCGAGGCGGTCGCGAAGGCGACACTCGGCACCCTCACCAAGACACAGGTGCTCGCCTGGCAGCCGACGACCTTGAACGCCCTGGGCGACGCGTGGTCGGCGCAGGCCCAGAAACTGACGACCTTCGACGACACCGAGTACCGCGCGGTCGACTCCAGCCGGGACTTCTGGACCGGCAGCGCGGCCGAGGCGATGCGGACCAAGCACGAGCAGATCCGCACCACCACCAAGACGTTCATCGCCGCGTTGCAGGACGGCGCGTCGGCCGCGCAGTCGGGCGCGAGCACTCTGGACGCGGCGAAGACGGCGGTGGCGAACGCGGTGCGCCAAGCCGAGGCCAACGGCTACGAGGTCGACGACGACGGCACCGTCAAGATCTCGACCAGCACCCACCAGACGCTGCTGTCGCAGCTGCCGGACGCGGCGTCGTACACCACGGCGGCGGGTGCGTTGCAGGTCGACGCCGACGCCTCGACGACGGCGACCAAGCAGGCCCTCGAGAACGCGCGCACGGCGGCGTCGTCGGTCGAGGCGGCGATCGAGAAGGCGTTCTCCGGTCTGCCCGAGGGCGATCCCGGCATTCTCACCGAGACCGCGCCGAGCCCGTCCTCGGCGTTGCAGGACAAGTACGGAGCCGACGCCGCCGCGCTGATCGAGAAGTCGCCGACACTGAAATCCCAGCTCGAGTCGCTCACCAAGAACGGCGTGAACATCACCTTCGGCGAGCCGGGAGCAGGCAGCTACACCCAGTACAACGGTGACAACAAGTCGATCGTGCTGGACGGCAACCTGAAGGACAACCCCCAGGCGCTCGTGCAGACCCTCGCGCACGAGGCCGGGCACGCCACCTACAACGGAAGCCTCAGCGGTGCGACCGTCGAGGACTGCGTGAACGCGCGACTCACCAACGAGGGCGCGGCGACGTTGAACAACATGGTCGTCCAGCGTGAGATCACCGCCAACGGTGGCTCCGATATCGGCGTCGCCGGTTACACCGACACCACCGGTCCACAGTGGGAGCAGACCTACACCGAGTACATGAAGACCACCGGCTCGCCGGAGGGCTACCAGAAGGCGATCTATCAGATCGGCCAGACCTATGGTGACAATCTGCGCCCGTCGACCGCGCCGAACATGACCTACCGCGAGTACTACACCCAGCAGTGCCGATGAGGCGGGCGACGCACTGGGTGCTCGCGGCCCTGTCACTGATCCTGCTGACCACCGCCTGCGCGTCCGGCGACGACGAACGCGCGGACAACTCCCGGGAGGGGACGACCATGACCGATCGACCGACCGACCTCTGGCAGCTGATCAGTGCCGTCACGGCACAGGCGCCATTGACCAACGACAAACTCAACACCCTGCTCGGCACCCGCTTCGAGGGCACCGGACGGCACGACTCGGGCCCGACGACCGTCACCGACGGCCTCGAACTGCCCAATGTCACCAATTTCAGCCGGGACAACGGCGACTGGGTGTTCTCCAGCCTCGACCTCGGCACCGAGCCGTGCGTGGGGCTCGACGAGGTGAAGGCGCACTACGGCGATGTCGAGCTGACGGCGGCGCCGAGCGGCCATTCCCTCGAGGAACGGTATCTGTGGACCTCCCAGCAGCCTTGGGGCGCACTGAATTTCGCCATCCGGGAGCGTGATCGCTGCCTGGTCGGGGTGAGCCTGTACACCGCGGGGGAATACAAGAACAAGCCGTTCCCGAAGGGCTGATCACGGCTACCGCCGCTCGCCCATCTCCCGTACCACCCGCACCGCCGCCCGGATGTGTTCCAGCAGCGGTGACGCCGAGATGGGCGCCGCGGCGGGCTGATCGTCGTAGGCGGCCAGGTTCGCCGCGAGCGCGTGCACCCTGGCCGCCGCCGCGGCCGCCCACTCCGGCGCTCGCCCCGCCGCCAGCAGCGCCCCCAGGATTCCCGACAGCACATCGCCCGCTCCGGCCGTCGCCGCCCACGAGCCACCCGCTTCGTTGACCGCGGTCGGCCTCCCCGGGGCCGCGATGATCGTCGCGCGCCCCTTCAGCAGCACAGTCACCTGCCAGTCTTCGGCCAGCCGCCGCACCGCCGCCACGCGATCGTCGCCGGGCGCCGACCCGGTGAGCCGCGCGAACTCCCCGGCATGCGGGGTGAGCACCGTCGGCGCCGTGCGTCCGCGCACCAGCTGCGGCTCGCCGGCGAGAATGGTCAGACCGTCGGCGTCGACGAGCACCGGCAGCTCGCTCGCGAGCACCTCGGCCAGCCGATCCCGAGCCTCCCCGTCGGTACCCGCGCCGGGTCCGAACACCCACGCCTGCACCCGCCCCGTCTCCGAAATCTTCTTGCCGGCGATCACTTCCGGAAACCGCGCCAGTACTTCGGCATCGTCGCCGACGTACCGCACCAGCCCGGACGTGGCGGCCACCGCCGCACCCGTGCACAGCACCCCGGCCCCCGGATACTTCGCGCTCCCCGCGCACACCCCCACCACGCCCTGGCTGTATTTGTCGTCGGCCGCGCCCGGCACCGGCCAGCCCGCGCCGATCGCCGCCGGTTCCCACTGCACCAGATCGGGCTCCGGCAGCTCCAACCCGATGGGCACCAACACGATTCGCCCACACCGCGGCGCGGCGAGCACATGCACGGGTTTGTAGGCACCGAAGGTCACCGTCACCTCGGCGCGCACCGCGGGCCCGTCCACGGCCCCGGTATCCGGATCGACGCCACTGGGCAGATCCACCGCGACGACCGGAACATCAATCCCCGCAACGATATCGGCCGCACCGGGACGCAGCGGCCCACGACCGGAGATGCCGACGATCCCGTCGAGCACCAGATCCACCCCGTCGAGCCGTGCGAGCACCCCGTCCACGGCCTCGCGCCCGTCGACCACCCGTCCACCGGCCGCCCGCAAGGCCGCGAGCCCTTCCCGGTGCGCCCGTTCGGGATTCAGCAACACCGCCACCACGGCCACTCCCCGTCGCCGCAGAAAAGCACCGGCCCACAGCGCGTCGCCACCGTTGTCTCCCGAACCGACCAGCAATCCCACCGCCCGGCCCGCGACCCCACCGGTCCGCGCGCGCAATTCCCCCGCAACCACCGTCGCCAGCCCGTGGGCCGCCCGCCGCATCGGCATTCCCGCAGGCACCCGGGTGAACAGCTCCGCCTCCGCCACCCGGACCTGGTCGGCGGTGAAATAGCCACGCCGGTCCGTCATCGTCGCCTCCCGGCCGCCCGCACGGGCCACGCCCGGCCCGTGATCGTTCGCAGACTACGCTCCGGAACCATGTCGATGGTTCGTCACCGCGCCGCGTCCGTCCGGGTTCTCACCGGAGCGGTCGTCGCCGCCACCCTGTTCACCGCCGGCTGCTCCGGCTCCGACGACTCCGCGGCCAAGCCGACCCGCACCCCCCGCCCGGTGAACACCACCACCACGACGACCCACAGCGGCCCCACCGCCCTCACCGTCGACGTCTCCGGCATGAAGTACTCCCCCGCCGACGCCACCATCAAGGTCGGCGAGACGGTCACCTGGAAGTTCTCCGACAAGGCCCCCCACAATGTGCAGGGCATCGGCGACAAGGCGATGGGCATCAACAGCCCCATCATCGACAAGGGCGAATGGTCCTACACCTTCACCCAACCCGGCACCTACCGCTACCTCTGCACCCTGCACCCGGACATGCGCGGCACCATCACGGTGGAGTGAACCGGTCGGCCGCGCACCGCGGCCGACCGATCGTCATCACTCGACGGTGACCGACTTGGCCAGGTTGCGGGGCTTGTCGACGTCGTAGCCGCGGGCCTGGGCGATCTCGGCGGCGAAGACCTGCAGCGGGACCGTGGAGAGCAGCGGCTGGAACAGGGTCGGGGCGGCCGGGATCTCGATCAGGTCGTCGGCGAACGGGCGCACGGTGTCGTCGCCCTCCTCGGCGATGACGATGGTGCGGGCGCCGCGGGCCTGGATCTCGCGGATATTGCTCAGCAGCTTCGAGTGCAGCACCGCGCGGCCCTTGGGCGAGGGCATCACGATGATCACCGGCAGGCCCTCTTCGATCAGCGCGATCGGGCCGTGCTTGAGCTCACCGGCCGCGAAACCCTCCGCGTGCATGTAGGCGAGTTCCTTGAGCTTGAGCGCGCCCTCCAGCGCCACCGGGTAACCCACGTGGCGGCCCAGGAACAGCACCGTCGGCACGTGCGCGAGGTCGCGGGCGATGGCGCGCACCTGCGGCGCCGTCTCCAGCACCCGCGCGATCAGCTTGGGCATGCCTTCGAGCTCGGCGAATTCGCGGGCGACCTCGTCGGGGTACTTGGTGCCGCGCGCTTGCGCAAGCGCCAGACCGACCAGATAGTTCGCCGCGACCTGCGCCAGGAACGCCTTGGTCGAGGCGACCCCGATCTCGGGCCCGGTGCGGGTGTAGATCACCGCGTCGGACTCGCGCGGGATCTGCGCGCCGTTGGTGTTGCAGATGGCCAGCACCCGCGCCTTCTGCTCCTTGGCGTGGCGCACGGCCTCGAGCGTGTCGGCGGTCTCGCCGGACTGCGAGATCGCCACCACCAGCGTCGAGCGGTCCAGCACCGGGTCGCGGTAGCGGAACTCGCTGGCGAGCTCCACCTCCACGGGCACCCGGGTCCAGTGCTCGATCGCGTACTTGGCCAGCAGGCCCGCGTGGTAGGAACTGCCGCACGCGACGACGAACACCTTGTCGAACTCACGCAGTTCCTGATCGGCGAGGCGCTGCTCGTCCAGGACGACCCGCCCGCCGTGCTCGTCGATGACGAAGTGGCCGATCAGCGTGTCGGCGACCGCGGTCGGCTGCTCCTCGATCTCCTTGAGCATGAAGTAGTCGTGGCCGCCCTTCTCGGCGGCGGCCAGATCCCAGTCGATGGTGAAGGGCCTGCTGACCACGCCCTCGGTGTTGCCGGCGAAGTCGGTGACGACGTAGCTGTCCTTGGTGATCACCACGGCCTGGTCCTGCCCGAGCTCGACCGCCTCGCGGGTGTGCTCGATGAACGCGGTGACATCGGAGGCGATGAACATCTCGCCCTCGCCGACGCCGACGACCAGCGGCGTCGACCGGCGCGCCGCCACGATCGTGTCGGGGTGATCGGCGTGAGTGAACACCAGCGTGAACGCGCCCTCGAGCCGCTGCAGCACGGCCAGCGCGCTGGCGGTGAAGTCACCCGCGGTGGGGCCCTCGGCGTAGGCGCGGGCCACCAGGTGCACCGCGACCTCGGTGTCGGTGTCGCTGAGCAGCTCGACCCCGGCGTTCTCCAGCTCGCGGCGCAGCGGCGCGAAGTTCTCGATGATGCCGTTGTGGACCACGGCCAGCTTGCCGGTGGCGTCGCGGTGCGGGTGGGCGTTGCGGTCGGTCGGCGCGCCGTGCGTGGCCCACCGGGTGTGTCCCATGCCACTGGTCCCGCCGAACCGCTCGGCCCCCGCCTCGTCGAGCTCGGCCTCCAGATTGGCCAGCCGCCCGGCCTTCCGCTCGACCGCGATCGCGCCCTGACCGTCGAGGATCGCCACCCCCGCCGAGTCGTACCCGCGATACTCCATGCGACGCAACGCGTCGACGACAACGCCGAGCGCATCCCGGTACCCCACGTAGCCCACGATTCCGCACATGGTTCTCCACCCTAGGCGATACATACCACTTCTCGCCGTGTCGGTGTCTTTAACGGCTCCCTGCGGCAGACGCCACGGGATCTCCAGCTCAGACTGCAGGCGAGCCGCGGTCCCCGAAGGGAGCCACGGACTCGTGACTTACGTCGTCGACACTGGTGTGGCCCCGTTCTGCCACAGCCAGGATCGTCCTGGCAGCGTTCTGGTCTCTTCCGCAGATCAAACCGCAGGATCGGCACGAGAAAGTTCGTTCGGCGAGCCGCAGTCGCTGCGTGGTTCTTGCGAAACAACGGTGGCACGTCATAGTCGTGAAGGCGGGCGCAACGATCACCACCGTTCGCCCGGCCCGCTCGGCTCGGTCTATCAGCTCGCGCTTCGCAGCACCGATTGCGGCATCCGCGGCTTTTCGCGCCATCGTCGACTTCGCCAGGAACTTCGGCTTGAAGTCTTCGACGGCGATGAACTGGTGATCGGCGACGAGGCGCTTGGCCCAGACACGGGCCTCGTGGGTGTTCTGCCGGGATGCGCGCTTATGCAGCTTCGCAACGTCACGACGCGCACGCCTGTAACCGTTCGACGGCGCGACACCCCGCGGCCGCCGACGTCTCGACATTCGTCGCTGCAGCTTCGCCAACTCGGACGCACAGCGACGCCGGTGCCCGCCGAATGGCAGATCGTGCGCCGGATTCGTTGTGGTGGCTGTCGTGGACACACCCCAGTCGATTCCGACCCGTCCCGAGGCGGCCGGAAGCGGAGCGACACCGCGCCGAACAACGAATGAGGCATACCAATGGCCGAGAGAGTCCCGGTACACCCGCACCGAGCTCGGTTCTGACGGCAACTCGCGCGACCACACAACAGGAATCGTCACCCCTTTCGGCAATCGCAGCCGACGGTCCGCGATGCCGAACCCGTTGCGGGTGTACTCCAGTGACGGATACGCCGTCGTTCGCTTCTTGTGGCCGGGCCTGCCGCACCCTTTGACCTTGAACGAGCGCTCCAGCGCAACGACGTAGGTGTTCAGAACACCAGCTTGAGCATTCTGTGAGCCCTCACGAAGCCACGAGTTCGCCGATCGTGCGGCAGTCAACAACTTTCCGAGCTTTGCCCTGGTCGGCCTGCGACCTTCGCGCTGTTGGTGCACGGCTTCATTCCACAGGAACCGGCATCGGTGCCATTCGGCGACAAGTGCCCGCTCCGCCGTCGCGCCGGGACGCAGACGATAGGTGTACCGCGCGACCCTCTGCACCCACATGACTATACACCTCAATGCTATATATTTCGGGCGTGCTGGGTACCGACGAAATCAGATCCAACAAGAACGTGGTTTACCGATGCACGTACCAGGTCGTGTGGTGCACGAAGTATCGAAGGGACGTCCTCGAAGACGGTGCCGACGCGCGCCTGCGCCACATCGCTCTGGAGGTCTGCACCGAACGCGATGCGCCGATCCACGCGATGGAGATCCGCCCCGACCAGGTGCGCTTGTTCGTGTCGTGCGATCCCCAGTTCGGCATACACCGACTGGTCAAACAGATCAAAGCCCGAACCTCACGTGCCCTCCGACAAGAGTTCCCACAGGTCAAATCCCGCATCCCGACGCTGTGGACGAACTCGTACTTCGTTGCCACCGTCGGAGATGCCGCGCAGGGATCCGTCGAGCAGTACGTCGCGGATCAACGCCACGCGTGAGTGATATCCGGCACCTCACCTCGGTGAACCTCGGCCTCCTTGCAGCTCACCGGAATCGGATACTCTTCATGGCGTGTCAGCGTCGGTGAAGTCACTCGTCAGCACCCTGTCCGCGCGTGGCCCCCACCGGGTGTTGCGGGGAAATCTGGGGATCGCGGGCCAGCCGGGTGTGGTGTACACGCCCGAGTCCGGGCTGAACCTGCCCGCTGTCGCGTTCGCGCACGGCTGGCTGACCAGCGCCGAGAACTACAAGGGCCTGCTCGAGCATGTCGCGTCCTGGGGTTTCGTGGTCGCGGCGCCCGACACCGAGCGCGGCCCGATCCCGTCACACCTGGATCTGGGCACCGACCTGCTCACCACGCTCGACATCGTCAGCAAGGTGCGCCTCGGTGACGGCACCATCAGCGTGCGCCCCGACCGCCTGGCCCTGGCCGGGCACGGCATGGGCGCGGGCGCGGCCGTCATCGCCGCCGCCCAGCGCCGCGTCGCCGCCGTCGCGGCCCTGTTCCCCGCGCCGACCTCCCCCGCCGCCCAGAACATCGCCCCCGACCTCGACACGCCCGGCCTGATCCTGACCGGTGACGACCTCGACTCGGTCAGCTCCGATGCCCGCGCCCTCGCCGCCGCCTGGGCGGGCCCGTCGCTGCTGCGCCGCATCGACGGCGCCTCCCACAACGGCATCGTCGAAGGCCGCCGCCTCTTCGCCGCCCTCGGCGCCGGCCGCTACGAACACAAAACCGAGAGGGCCACCCGAGCCCTCCTCACCGGCTACCTCCTCAACACCCTCCTCGGCGACAAGACCTACGCCGCCTTCGCCGACCCCACCGCGGAGATCCCGCACACGGCGGTCATCGACCCGACCGCCGAGGTCGAAGTGGAAGCCCCCAAACTCTCCATCGGCACGGTCGCCAAACTCATCCGCGGGTAGCTCCGCCATGGACAGGTGGTACGGCACAATCCAGCGATATGAAACAGTCGTCGAGCAGCCGCGACCGATTCCACCTCAGCTGAAACGCACCGTACGGACTTCCAGGCCGGGAATCCGCTCGAAGTGGCGTGTGTTCGCGGTGGCCACCCGCCATCCGATACTCATCGCAGTGGCGGCAATGAGTACGTCGTGGGCACCGATCTCCTGACCTCGACCGGCGAGGTCGGCCCATACCCCGGCACGGATTCGCGCAGCCAGCAGGTCGAAGGGCTGTGGAGGGAACGCGGCGATCGCCATTTCCACGAAAGCCTCACGCCGAGCTCGGAATTCGGGTTTGGCGCGATGGACACCGTGCAGAAGCTCCGATGCCGTCACCGACGACATCGCCACGTCTTGATCGACACCGATCTGCTCCGCCAGCTCGTGCGCGACCTCGCCGAAGTCGGACCCTCCCCTACGCGTATGCGCCCGCTCGAGGTCGATGAAGACCGACGTGTCGATCAGCGTTCCCACGGGTCCTCCGGCAGCTGGCCTACCGCGTCACGGACAGCTTCCAGGTCGTCACCGAACTCAGGGTCGGGCGTCGCGGCCGACGTGAGCAGCCGCAACGCCTCGCGCATGGAACGCCCGCGCCGACGACCGGCCTCCGGGAACTCGTCGGGATGGACGATGACGTAGGCAGGGCGGTCGTGGCTGAGCACCACGACCCGCTCATGCCGGTCGACCGCTTCCTTCGCCCGGCGGGGAAGACGCGTCTCTTCGGCCCTGATCGTCGTCATAGCATCAGGCTACGGCAAAACCGTACAGATCTGTACAGTTCTTGCCTGCGCTGGCAGAGCCTGGCGACCGTCGCCATCCAGCTCGAATTCCACTGGCCGGAGTGACGCCTCAGACCAGCCAGCTGTTGCGGCGATAGTATTCGCCCTCGGGGTCGTAATCGTCTCCGTCCAAGGGAGCCGCGTAGTTGTTGGCCTTGCGGGCAGCGATCGACCGCGCGATCGCATCTTGCTGCTCCCTGGCCTCGGCTTCCTGGCGCTCGCGTTCCTCGGCTTCGAGCCGCTCGCGCTCCGCGGCCTCGGCCGCTTCGCGTTCGCGGGCCGCTTGGATATCGGCGAGGATCTCGTGCCCGTTGTGGACAGCGAGACTGCTCCGCATCGCGTCGTACTCGTCGTCCAGGATCTGGACGCGGCGAAGGAACTCGTACGCTCCCTCTTCGATCTTCGATCGACTCATGAGCCAGTCCTCTCAGCTCGGTAACTCATAGCGGTCCGGCCTCTGCCAGTTCGGCCCCGGAATCACCCGGATCGACCTGCGGGACAGCGGGATAGTCACCCGACCAGTGTTCGCCGTCGGCTTCGTCTTCCGACGACACAGCCGAGCCACCCCAGGGCTGGTTCGGCGCGTGTTCCGCAGCAGTGCCCTTGGCGTTGAGCGACCCGGTCGGGTTGGCAGTCGTCTCCGACGACGTTCCACCATCCCCTTCGTCGAGACCCGCGGGGCCCTGGCCGGTGCCCGTTTCCGGTGTGCCCGTGCCGATGTCACCGGTTGTCTGATCGTCGGTGACCACCGGCACACCGTTCTCGTCGAGCTTCACCCCATACTCGTGGGTGGTGCCGTTGGCGTCGGTGGTGGTCATCGTCAACTGCCCGTCGGCGTCGGTTCCGATGCTCACCTGTGTCCCGTTGACGTCGAACGTCGCGCCACCGGACATCAGGCTGCTCAGCTGGCTCGACAGCGAGTCGAAGCCCTCCTGGATCGTGGTACCGAGCGAAGTCAAGCCTGCGCTCAAGGTTTCCGCGGTGGTCGTGACGAGTGATTCGAGCTGACTGACCGACGAAACCAGGGATGTCAGATCGGAGACGACATCGCTGATCGTATCGGCGATGTCGGTGATGTCGGTGTCGTCATCATCCTTGTCGTCGTCGTTCTTGTCATCGTCTTTGTCGTCGTCGTCATCGGTCGTTGTGGCCGGTTTCGTCGACGTGTCCGTCGATGGGGTGTCGGTCGACGGAGTACCGCCGGAAGGTGTCTCACCCGAGGGCGTTTCACCGGTCGGTTTGACCGTCTGCGGCTTGCTCGCCTCCTGCGGCATCGGATACGCCGCAGTGTCGAGCCCGTTCAAGGCTTCGACGAGCACGCCGTACACGCGACGGACCTCGGTATCGACTTCTTTGCACAGTTGAACAAATTTGTCGTACGTCGCGTCGACATGGGGGATGAATGTCTTCGTCAGCCATTCTTTGGCGACTTCGTCGTCGTAGTACCTGACACTGTCGATCAAAGAGTCGATTGCGGTGCGACCCAGCCCGTTACCGTCCTGCTGGGGGATATCGGGCATGTTGGACGCCCAGAAGCTCTGGACTGTCACCGCCTTGTGCCGCACCGCATTACGTAGCGCGATGGCGACGTAACTGAGTTCCAGCGAGACCGTCGCGGCGTCGATACGATCTTGCTCGGCTCGAGTTACCTGAGCGTTGAGCATATTGAACGCAGCGTCACCAGCTTGACCCTGCCAAATCGTGGGCAGTGCGGACAGCTGCCGTCGCTGCTCGTCGATCTCACCCGGCAGCTTCGACATGACCTTCGTCAGGGCGGACGACATCCGATCTATTGCCTCGATGTCCATTCCACGCTCGGTGTCGTACCGCGCATAGATCAGCTTGTCCATGTCGGCATCGATGAGTTCCGGCTTGTACCCTGAGGCTATCCTCGTGTATTTGACCGCATTTTGATAGCGCGGCAGATACTGCACGAAATATTGCAAGCCTTCCGCACCGATATCCAGCATGTCGTCTGCGCTACCGTCGCTGGGGATATTCTCGAATACCGGAGTCTCAGCCATCGATGTCTCCCCCTCCCCCGACTGGGCGGGCTTCCGAAGAAATCGCCCTCATCACAGATTGACCCCGGCCGCGGTGATCTTCTTCACGTTGGCGTCATCGACCGTCGCGTAGGTATCCGCGCTGGTGGTGAACTGAGCGCCCGTCTTGTCGATCGCGGTCTGCCAGTTCTTCAGCCAGGTCTCTACCTTACCGATCACGCCCCCGACCTTCGTCCCCTCCGCACCGTAGTTCCCGCCCGCCTGTGCGGCAGTGAAGGACCACCCCTTGATGTCGGCGGTATAGGTTCCGATGTCGGCCGCCGAGGCCTTCAAGTTCGATCCGGCGTTACGCAGGGTCGTCGGATCGACTGTTACCTGATCGCCCACTTCTCCCTCCCTCTGTTCAGCGCCGAAGCGCAGCTACTCACTTGGACGCGGCCCGCCGCCACCAGGTTCCATGGATTCGGAAAAATTACTCGCCGAGATTGCCCGAATCGGTTCGGCGCCACTCCGAGGTTCCGTCGGGGTGGCGGTGGTACTCCCAGGCCGCGTAGTCGCCGTCGCCCTCGACGACGGTGACGTGGTCGGCGAAGCCGTCGTGGTCGTAGTCGGACCAGATGCTGGTCGAGTCGGGGGTGGTGTCGGTGATCGAGTCGACGACACCGTCACCGTCGAGGTCCTGGCTGGGATGGTGCAGTTCGACGGGGCCGAGGTCGCTCAGTGGCGAGTGGGCGTCGATATCGGGCAGGCCGAGGCCGGGGATGTCGCCCGAGGTGACCATGACTCCTCCTCAAACGGAAAACTCGCGGATGACGGCGGCGGATTACCCACCATCCTGTCATCCGCGAGCAGCCCGCGGGAAGTTCGGGCCCTACTTCTTCGGCATGATCAGCCACAGCACCAGGTAGAGCAGGAACTGGGGGCCGGGCAGCAGGCAGGACAGGACGAAGAGCAGGCGGACGACGTTGGCGTTCCAGCCGAAGTACTCCGCGATCCCACCGCAGACGCCTGCGATCCAGGAGTCGCTGGTCGAACGGGTGAAGCGGCGGGCGGGGGCGGTCATGATGGGCGCCTTCCTGTGGAGCGGGTGATGACTCCACTGTGCCGCGCGGTGGGTGGCGGCCGCATCGGTAGCAGGACCGATACGCACCCTGATTTCCGCGCGCCCCGGCCTCAGGGTCGCACCCCGAGACAGGCAGAATCATGGCGGTGAGTGCCACCTTGCAAGCGACCGGTCTGTCCGCGGGCCATGCCGAGCGGACCTTGTTCGCCGACCTCGATTTCACCCTCGCTCCCGGCGATGTGATCGGGCTGGTCGGGGTGAACGGCGCGGGCAAGTCGACGTTGCTGCGGATGCTGGCGCAGCGGTCGCCGGGCGAGGGCGCGATCACGTTGAGCCCGCCGGACGCGACGGTCGGGTATCTGGCGCAGGAGCCGGAGCGGATCGAGGGCGAGACGGTGCTGGAATTCCTGGCCCGGCGCACCGGTGTCGCGCAGGCGCAGCGGGTGATGGACGACGCGGCCGTGCGGCTCGGCGAGGGCGGGGACGACGACTACTCCCCCGCGCTCGAGCACTGGCTGGCGCTGGGCGGGGCCGATCTGGACCAGCGGGCCGAGGAGGTGGCCGCGGATCTGGGGCTCACCGACGGGCTGGCGAGCGGGCTGGCCACGCCGATGACGGGACTGTCCGGCGGGCAGGCCGCGCGGGCGGGTCTGGCCTCGGTGTTGTTGTCGCGCTTCGACATCCTGCTGCTCGACGAACCGACCAACGATCTCGATCTGGACGGCCTGGACCGGCTGGAACGCTTCGTCGCGGGCGTGCGGGTGCCGCTGATGGTGATCAGCCACGACCGGGAGTTCCTGGCGCGCACCGTGAATCAGGTGCTGGAGCTGGATCTGGCCCAGCAGCAGGTGGGTCTCTACGACGGCGGGTACGAGGCGTATCTGGCCGAGCGGGAGATCGCGCGCAGGCACGCCCGCGAGGCCTACGACGAATTCGCCGACACCAAGGCGGGTTTGGAGGCGCGCGCGCAGATGCAGCGCAACTGGCTCGAGCACGGCGTGCGCAACGCCCGCCGCAAGGGCAAGGGCGACTCGGACAAGATGGGCCGCAAGACCCGCGCGGAGTCCACCGAGAAGCAGGCCGCCAAGGCCCGCCAGACCCAGCGCCGGATCGAACGGCTCGACGTGGTCGAGGAGCCGCGCAAGGAGTGGGAGCTGCGGATGGAGATCGCGACCGCGCCCCGCAGCGGCGCGGTGGTGGCCACGGCGGCGAACGCGGTGGTGCGCCGCGGCGAGTTCACCCTCGGCCCGGTCACCACCCAGATCGACTGGGCCGACCGGATCGTGCTCACCGGCGCCAACGGCTCGGGCAAGTCGACCCTGCTCGGGGTGCTGCTGGGCAAGATCGTCCCCGATTCCGGCACTGCCGCACTGGGTTCCGGCGTCCGGATCGGCGAGGTCGATCAGGCGCGCGGGCTGTTCCGCGGACCGGAATCGCTGGCCGACACCTTCGGCGCCGCCATGCCCGACTGGCCCGACGCCGACGTGCGCACGCTACTGGCGAAATTCGGCCTGCGCGGCCCGCACGTCACCCGGGCCTGCGACACCCTGTCCCCCGGCGAGCGCACCCGGGCCGCGCTGGCGCTGCTGCAGGCGCGCGGGGTGAACCTGCTCGTCCTGGACGAACCGACCAACCACCTGGATCTGCCCGCCATCGAGCAGCTCGAACAGGCCGTCGAATCCTTCACCGGCACGCTGATTCTGGTGACGCACGACCGCCGCATGCTGGATTCTGTTCGCGCGACCCGCCGCTGGCACATGGCCGCGGGCACGCTCACCGAAGGATAGAACGATGGACCTGGGGATCGATACCCGTCTCACCTTGCTCGTCACCGGGCTGATCTTCCTCAGCGCCCTGCTGCTGGGGGTGTGGAAATACCACGGCATCCGCACCTCGCCGACCGGCGCGGCGCACGTGTATGTCGACATCGCGCACCGCGCGGCGCTGATGTACTCCTTCGCCGGGGTGTTGCTCGCGGTGTTCACCGAGCTCAGTGCCTGGCCGACGGCGGTGAACCTGATCGCGGATCTGGTGGTGCTGGCGTTCTTCGCCGGCGCCATCGCCAGCTATGTCCTGCACGGTGCGCGTCGCGATACCACCGATCAGTTCGCCGGGGAGGTCCCAACCGCGCTGCGGCTGTCCATGTACGGGCTGATCGTGGGTGAGGTCGGCGGCTTCCTCGTGCTGTTCACCGGTTTCCTCGTCGGCCAGTTCTGAGCTCGAAAGCCGAACGCAGCGGGGTCAGCCCACGGCGCAGTGCCGCCGGCCTGTGGTCAGAATGTTTGCACCACAACCGGTTCCGGGGCGCCGAACAGGTCGACATCGGAACCGAGCTTGGCGCCGATCAGGCCCGCCAGCGCGGTGGTCAGCAGGACCACGACGACCGTGATGAGCGAACGCGAGCGCGGAACCCGGGGCGGGGCCTGGCTGGTGCGCGGCGGCTGCGCGGGCGCCAGCTCGTAGAACTGCTGGCCGTAGCCCTCGTCGCGGATCGGCACGGTGTGCGAATAGCCCTGCGGCACATCCCGGCAGCCGGGTCGACCGCAGGCGCCGCCGCAGCGGTGCGGCTGGTCGGCCTCGCCGTACTCGTAGTACTGACCACCGTAGTTGCGAGCAGGCAGCATGACCCGTCCCCCTTCGAATAGTGCTGCGCGCCAAATCATCCGCCTGCGCCTAGCAGCACACGCGCCACGAGCACACAGGTCCTGATGGCGTACGCCGATAGTAGATGGGCATGCCCGGACACGCCACCGGGTCGACTGGCGTCAGCGTGCGATCCGGCCGCGCCCGATCGATATCACGCGCGCGACGCGACAGAACGCACGACGACGCCGGCCGGATCAGGTCAGACGGCCGCGACCCGCTTGGCCAGATCGTCGGCGAGCTGATGCGCCTGCTCGGGATCGGTGGCCTCCACCATCACCCGCACCAGCTGTTCGGTTCCGCTGGGCCGCAACAGGACCCGGCCCGTCTCGCCGAGAATCCGCTCCGCCTCGGCGACCGCCTCGCGCACCTCGGGCGCCGCGGCCACGGCGGCCTTGTCGCTGACCGGCACGTTCACCAGCACCTGCGGCACGGTGGTCATGATCGAGGCCAGCTCGGCCAGGGTGCGGCGGGTCTGGGCCATCCGCGCCATCAGCCGCAGGCCGGTGAGCACACCGTCACCGGTGGTGCCGTAGCGCGGGAACACCACGTGCCCGGACTGCTCGCCACCGAGGCTGTATCCGCCGCGGCGCAGTTCCTCGAGCACGTAGCGGTCGCCCACGGCGGCGGTGATGACGCTGATCCCGGCGGCGCGCAGGGCGATGTGCAGGCCGAGATTGCTCATCACGGTGGCGACGAGGGTGTCGCCGACCAACTCGCCGGATTCGCGCATGGCCAGCGCCAGCACGGCCATGATGGCGTCACCGTCGACGATCTCGCCCGCGGCGTCGACGGCCAGGCAGCGGTCGGCGTCGCCGTCGAGGGCGATGCCCAGGTCGGCACCGTGCTCGCGGACCGCGCGCCGCACCGCGTCCAGGTGGGTGGAGCCGCAGCCGTCGTTGATGTTGAGACCGGTGGGTTCGGCGTTGATCGCGATCACCGTCGCGCCCGCCTCCCGGTAGACCTGCGGGGCCACCTCGGCGGCCGCGCCGTGCGCGCAGTCGACCACGACGGTGAGCCCGGACAGATCCTGGCCGGTGGATTCGAGCAGGTGCTCGACATAGCGTTCGTGGGTGCCCTCGACGGTGTAGTCACCGCGCACCCGGCCGATGCCCGCGCCGGTGGGGCGCACGGTGACGCCCTCGGTGATCAGGGCCTCGATGCGCTGTTCCACCGCGTCGTCGAGCTTGTGCCCGCCCGCAGCGAAGATCTTGATCCCGTTGTCGGGCATGGGGTTGTGCGAGGCGGAGATCATCACGCCGAAGCATGCGTCGTAGAGGCCGGTCAGGTAGGCCACGGCCGGGGTGGGCAGCACGCCCACCGAGAGCACGTCGACACCGGCCGAGGTCAGGCCCGCGGTCACCGCCGCTTCGAGCATCTCGCCGCTGGCGCGCGGATCGCGGCCCACCACGGCGACCGCGCGCTTCTTGCCGCGCGAGAGCACCTGCGCCGCCGCACCGGCGACACGCATCGCCAGTTCCGGGCTCAACGATTCGTTGGCGAGTCCACGAACACCGTCGGTACCGAACAGCCGTCCCATAAAACCCTCTACTGGTAGTAGGTCCCCGTATACAGCACGAGAGCAGGCGACCAGCGGTGCTGGCAGCCTGCTCTCGCACACGTGCGCCGCCGACCGTGGCTCAGCCCCGCTCTCGCGGGGAGCATACCCAGGGTATGCGAACGACCGTGGCCGGCAGTGCGTAAATCAGCGCTTCGAGTACTGAGGCGCCTTACGGGCCTTCTTGAGGCCGTACTTCTTGCGCTCGGTGGCACGCGGGTCACGCGTCAGGAAGCCGGCACGCTTGAGCGCGGGGCGATCCTCCGGGGTGACCTCGATCAGCGCGCGGGCGATGGCCAGGCGCAGAGCGCCCGCTTGACCCGACGGGCCGCCACCGACCAGGCGAGCGTAGATGTCGAAGGACTCGACCCGCTCGACGGTGACCAGCGGGGACTTCACGAGCTGCTGGTGCACCTTGTTCGGGAAGTAGTCCTCGATGGAGCGGCCGTTGAGCTCGAAGTTGCCCGAACCGGGCACCAGGCGCACGCGGACGACGGCTTCCTTACGGCGGCCGACGGTCTGCACCGGGCGATCGATCACGATCGGCGCGAACTCGGTCTCTTCGACGTACTCGGCTTCGTAGCCTTCGCCGTCTTCCACGACCTCGACGACGGCCTCTTCGGCCACGTCGAACTCTTCGTTGGCGAACTCTTCAGGAGCGGTCACTGGGCCACCTGCTTGATCTCGAACGGAACCGGCTGCTGCGCGGCGTGGGGGTGGTTCGGGCCTGCGTAGACCTTCAGCTTGCCCGCGATCGCGTTACCCAGCTTGTTCTTCGGGATCATGCCCTTGACGGCCTTCTCCACGAGACGATCGGGACGGGTCGCCAACACCTCGCCGACAGTGCGCGACTTGAGGCCGCCCGGGTGTCCGCTGTGGTGGTGGATGAGCTTGTCCTGCTTCTTGTTGCCGGAGATGGCAACCTTGTCCGCGTTGATGATGATGACGAAGTCGCCACCATCGACGTGGGGTGCGTAGGTCGGCTTGCCCTTGCCGCGCAGCAGGCCAGCGGCCTGCACGGCGAGACGGCCGAGGACTACGTCAGTGGCGTCGATGACGTACCACTTGCGGGTGACGTCACCCGCCTTGGGGCTGTACGTAGGCACAGTCGTTCCCTGTCTGTCGTCGGTGTTGCCAGCCACGGGTGTGGATCGACACTGCCCCGGCGGCTGGTGGAGACCCGGGACTTCGAGGAGACGCCGATCCGCGAACGGTTCGGCGTTCCACACGCCAGCGAGCCACGATACCAGTCGCGCATCACCGACCCACAATCGGGCGAGCGGCTAGATGACCACCGGCGGTCCGGGGTCGGTCGCGCCCGCGGTGCCGGGGATCAGGTAGCGCAGGGTGTCGATGCCGGGGGCCACGCAGGCGCGGTCACCGATCAGGGTGGCGCCCGCGGTGGCGATGCCCTCCGGCGGGACGGTGTTCGCGTACGGGGTGAACGCGCAGGTGCTCGCGTCGGCGGCCGTGACCACCTCGGCCTGCCAGCCGGTCGCGGCCAGGGCGAGCGCGCCCGCCACCGCCGGGGCACCGAAGAAGCCCTTCTTCACCTTGCCGATGAGCTTGCCGCGGCGGTCGTCCTCGTCGTCGAGGGCGTGCCGGGGGGCGCTGTGCGGCGGCTGCGCGGGCGGACCCGCCACGAAACCGGCCGGGCCCGGCGGTTGGGCCGCGGGCGGCGCCGAGGGCTGCGCGCCCCAGCCCACCTGGGCGGCGTAGGCCGCGCCGGGGTGCTGGGGTTCCTCGTACTCGTCCTCGTCGAACGGCTCGGTGACCAGCAGATGCGCGGCGCCGAGCACCAGCGCGTGCATCGGATGATCGGCCACGTGCAGCCGCTGGCCGAGGTGGTTCTGGAAGGCCAGCCGCAGCGCGTCGTTGAAGCAGACATTGCCCGCCAGCAGCACCGTCGAGGTGTCGGCGCCGATGGAACGGGCCGCGGCCATGGCCTCGATCACCACATTGTCGGCGGAGCGGGCGTCGCGCAGTGCCTCGGCGCTCACCGCGACCTCCACCGACTCGGTGGGCTGCTCGTCGTCGCCGTGCACCGCGACCACCAGCAGCGTGCGGCCGTCGGAGTACACGCCGGTGGCGCCGACGCCGGTGCGGTGCCGCTCGCTCGGCGGCTGCACCAGCCCCAGCGCCCGCACGTAGCCCGACAGCGCGACGCTCTCCGGCAGCGGTTCGACGGTGACGTCGAGCTGCTCGACCAGCGCCGCGTACACCTCGACCTTCTCCTCCGGCCAGCTGTCCGGATACGGCAGCGCCACCAGCTGCGGCTTGCCGCGCAGGTACTTGCCGATCGCGGCCAGCGGGTTGTAGAGCCGGGCCCGGAACACCAGTTCGGCGGGCCAGGTCGCCCCGGCGATCACGATCTGCGGGTGCCCGAGGATGTCGCGCACGTCGGCGATCGCCATCCCCAGGTCGGGTCGCTGCCGGTCGACACCGGCGGTGTGCAGCCTGCCCGCCGCGTCGGCGAGCAGATAGGCAGGCGGGGTATAGGTGCCCTCGACCTGAACCGGGCGGATCGGCGTGTCTCCGCCACCGGCGGCGACGGACACCACATCCCACCCCAGGTGCAGGGCGCCAACTCGAACGGTCACAGGCTCAAGTGTGCCCGGTCGGCGCACGACACGCGCAGCGTGCCCGCGGATAGCCCTCTGACCTGCCTCATGCCCGCCTCGCTCATGCCTGGGACTTCTTCAGCCGCAGGCGCGTCCAGGTGATCGCGGCCAGTACCGCGGTGATCACGACGACCATCACGATGTCGAGGATCCAGATGCCGATGGTGTGCTTCCAGAGCGGGTCGTCCTGGGCGCCCCAGAAGATCGTCGTCAGGTCGACGGTCGAGGCACCGGCGGCGTAACCCCAGCGGGCCGGGAACAGGTAGGACACCTGCTCGAGGCCGACGCGGTCGGTCACCGGGATCAGGCCACCGGCCATCACCAGCTGCACCATGATCATCACCACGAGCATCGGCATGACCTGCTCGTTGGACTTGGCCAGACTCGACATCAGCAGACCGAACACCACACAGCACACCGCGGTCATCGCGATGTCGATGTACAGCTCGATGCTGCCGTTCGGGATCAGCGAGCCCGCACCCGGCGGCTTCTTGCCGACCAGGGTGATGCCGATCAGCACCGCCGACTGCAGGAACGCGACCACGCTGAACACCGCGATCTTGGCCAGCAGATACGCCGAGGGCATCAGCCCGACCGCGCGTTCGCGCTGGAAGATCGACCGCTCACCGACCAGATCACGCACGCTCAGCGTGGCACCCATGAAGCAGGCGCCGAGGATGAGCACCACCAGCAACTGCTGGGTCTCGCTGCCGCCCGAGCGCGCGAAGGACCCGTCGGCCTGGGCGACGAGCGCGCCCGCGGCGAAACCGTTCTTGCCCGGCACCACCAGCGACAGCGCGCCGAGGATGAACGGCAGCACCACCAGGAACACCAGGTAGCCGCGGTCGGCGAAGATCAGCCGCAACTGCCTGCGCGCCAGCGTGGAGAACTGCCGCATCCCGTTGGACTGCGGCGGCGCGCCCATGCTGCCGCGCTGTGGCGGCGCGGGCGGTGGCGGCGGCACATAGGCCTGGCGGGAGCGATAGGCCGCGAAGGCCTGGTCCGGATTGGCCGCCACATTGGCGAAGATCTCGGCCCAGTCACTGGTGCCGAGCGCGGCACCGACGCCACCGGGATGCCCGGCGAAGGCGGTCTTGCCGCCGGGGGCCAGCAGCACCACCTGGTCGCACATGTCCAGGCAGGCCACCGAGTGGGTCACCACGATCACCACGCGACCGGCGTCGGCCAGCTCGCGCAGCATCTGCATGACCTGGCGGTCCAGCGCCGGGTCGAGGCCCGAGGTGGGCTCGTCGAGGATCAGCAGCGACGGGCCGGTGAGCAGCTCCATCGCCACCGAGGCGCGCTTGCGCTGACCACCGGAGAGCCGGTCGACGCGGGTGTCGGCGTGCTGAGTGAGCGAGAGCTCCTGCAGCACGCCGTCGATCACCTGCTGGCGGTCGGCTTTGGTGGTGTCGGGCGGCAGCCGCAGTTCGGCGGCGAAACCGAGGGCCTGGCGGACGGTGAGCTGACGGTGCAGCACGTCGTCCTGCGGGACCATGCCGATACGCGAACGCAGCGCCTCGTACTCGGCGTGCAGGTTGCGGCCCTCGAAGGTGACCACACCGCCGGAGGGCTGGGTATTGCCCGCGATCAGCTTCGACAACGTCGACTTGCCCGCGCCCGAGGGGCCGATCAGGGCGGTGAGCGTGCCGCGGCCGGCCTGCATGTTGACGTCGACGAGCAGCTGCTTGTTGCCCTCGACGGTGAACCCGACCCCGTGCACCGTCAGGCCCAGCTCGGCGACCGGCTTCTGCCGGTGCGTCAGCGCGCCCTGGTTGACGACGAAGTCGATGTTGCCGATGGTGACGATGTCGCGCTCGCGCAGCACGGTGCGCTGCTGACGGTGACCGTTGACGAAGGTGCCGTTGGCCGACCCCAGGTCCTCGATGGTCAGGCCCTCCGCGGAGGACACCAGGCGAGCGTGCCTGCGCGAGGCCAGCGGATCGTTGACCACGATCTGGTTGTCGGAGGTACGGCCGATACTCAGGCCGCCGGCGGGAATGCGGTCACCGCGGGCGACGGGTTCGGTCGAGGCCGCCTTGCGCACCGGCGGCAGCATCGAGGAGTCGGCGCGGCGGGTCATGTTGATGTTGTCCTGCGGCGCCTTCGGTTGCGAGGGCAGCTGCGAGGTCGGGACGTACTGCGGCGGTTGCTGTGGCCGCTGGGCCTGCGGATTCGGTCGCGAGGGCGGCGGGAACTGCGGACGTTGCGGTGGGCGGGGCTGTTGCTGCTGCGGTGCCGACTGCGGCTGCGACGGCGGTGCGAGCACGGTGGCCGCGTGCCGCGACCCCAGCGCGGCCGGGACCAGGTGCAGCAGCGGACCGCTGATCGCGTCGCCCAGACGGACCTGGGTGGGACGGTCGATCGACACGGGCTGGCTCAGCCTGCGCGCGTCGACGAAGACGCCGTTGGTACTGCCGTTGTCGGCGAGCACCCAGGCGCCGTTCTGGAAACGCAGGGTGGCGTGCACGCGCGAGACCAGCGGACTGTCCACGAACAGGGTGACCTCGGGCGCCCGGCCCATGGTGATCTGCTGGCTCGCTTCGAAGACTCGTTCGGTTCCATCATGGCGCACGGTGATGGTCTGCGCCCCCGGTGAAGACATGGAGCGGATACTATGCCATCGCCCGGACATCGGCGGTGCCCCCGAGACGGCTTCAGTGCCGATCCGGTGATCGACCTGCACACGGATCCGGCCGACCAGGGGGATAGATGCCGAAAGGCCAAGTGTTCGTTGTGATCACCGCCGTGCTATGCGCACTGGCCGGTGTGGGGTGCACGCGAGCGGTCGACGGCCACGGGGTCTCGATCTACGACGACCCCTTCCAGGTCGCCGGTCTGCCCACCACCGGCGGACCCAACGGCCCACGTCCCGGCGTCCCCGACGCCGATCTCACCGCCACCAACGGCGACGACGGCGAGGTGGACCAGCTGGCCCTCAACGCGATCGCCGACATCCAGGCGTACTGGCAGTCGGTCTTCGGCACCGAATTCCGCGACCAGACCTTCGACCCGGTCCAGAAACTCATCTCCTGGAACGCGCGCGCCCCGCGCAGCCAGGCGGTGGAATTCTGCAAGGAGACCACCTACCACCTGGTCAACGCCGCCTACTGCCGCAGCGACAACTCCATCGGCTGGGACCGCACCATGCTGCTGCCCACCATGAGCGAGACCTTCGGCCAGATGTCGGTGGTGATGGTGCTCGCCCACGAATACGGCCACGCCATCCAGACCATGGCCGGGCTCGCCACCAAGAAGACCCCGGTGCTGGTCAAGGAACAGCAGGCCGACTGCTTCGCGGGCGCCTTCATGCGCCACGTCGCCGAGGGCAAATCCGAGCACTTCACCATCAACACCTCCGACGGCCTGAATTCCGTTCTCGCCGCGACTGTTTCGATCCGCGATTCCGACCCCGACGACCCGGAGAGCGTGCACGGCTCGGCCTTCGAGCGGGTCACCGCGGTGCAGATCGGCTTCACCGACGGCCCGCGCGGCTGCAAGGGCATCGACTCCGACGAGATCGAACAGCGCCGCGGCAATCTCCCGCAGAGCTTCTCCGGCGACACCGGCCGCGGCGAGTACCCCATCTCCAAGGACAACCTGGTCGAGCTGAGCAAGGCGCTGCAGGCGATCCTGCCGGTGGAGGACAGCCCCAGCTACGACTACTCCGGCGCGCGGATCGACTGCGCCGACGGCGCCGCCACCGAACCGGTCACCTACTGCCCCGCCACGAACGTGATCGCCACCGACGTCGCGGGCCTGGCCGAACGCGGCGCGGTCGACACCGAGGACGACGGCCCGCTGCCGGTGAAGGTCAGCGGCGACTACAACGGCTACGTCGTGTTCATCTCCCGCTACACCCTGGCCGTGCAGCAGAGCCACGGCCAGGCGCTGACCGGCGCGAAGACCGGCCTGCGCGCTGCCTGCCTGTCGGGCGTGGTCACCGGCAGACTGGCCGAGCCCAACCGCCCGGTCAGCCAGGGCGATATCCAGCTGTCCGCGGGCGACCTCGACGAAGCCGTCTCCGGCCTGCTCACCGACGGCCTGGCCGCCAGCGACACCGAGGGCAACACCGTCCCCAGCGGTTTCTCCCGCGTCGACGCCTTCCGGGCAGGAGTCCTCAGCGGCGAGACCACCTGCCTGTCCCGCTACAGCTAGTCCTCAGCCGAACGGGGGTGGGGCGGCGGGTTCGTAGCGGAGGACGCGGTTGCCGATCATGACCTCGGTGCCCGGGACCAGCACCATCGGCTGGTTCGGGGTGAGGCGGATCCAGTCGCGGTAGCCGGGCAGGCGGGAGCGGGTGCCGTTCGTGGAGCCGCGGTCGAGCAGTTGCACGTCCCAATTCACCAGGTGCACTTCGGCGTGCGCGCGGGACATGCCGCCGGAGGTGTCGTCCACGCGCAGCGGGATCAGGCCGCGCTGGGCGGCTTCGGAGTTCTCCGGGTCGCGGCCGATCACGGCGTCGGCGGCCAGCAGGAAGGTCATCCCGTCGTCGAGGACGAGCATGCCCAGCGGGGGCCGCACGACCTCCGAGAGCGGCTGGGTCTGGTCGACCGGCATCCCGCACACCGTGCAGAACGCCGCGCGCGGATCGCTGGGATGGGCCCGCGCGCACTTGAATCCCATCACCTTGACCGCGAGCACGGTCGAACGCGCGGTGGCTTCCAGTCTGCGCTGCAGGTCGGGGTCGGGTTCCGGGGCGGGATTGGTGCCCGCCTGCCGGGTCTCGGCGTGGTGCGGGTCGACCGTGGCGTGGGCGGGCCCGGTCGCGCTGGTGACCGCGTCCATCATCGAGGTCGCGGGCTGCATTCCGGTCGCGGGCGCCTCGGCCGGTCGCGAATCCTGCTGCGGCGCGGGCGGTTCCCGGTCGATCCGCGCGGTGGGCGGCGGCGGGCGACGGACCGCGCCCGCGGGTTCGGCGGTGCGCACCCGGCTGCGCACATCGTTGGACCACACCACGGCCCCGCCGGCCTGGGCGATGCCCTCGACCAGCCAGCCGATGCCACGCTCCGGCGGCAGGTCGGGAATCCGGCCCTTGGCGTCGTCGATGAACAGCGCGACGCCCCTGGCGGGCTCGGAGGCCACCCGGTCGACGGTGAACGCCGCGTCACTGCCGCGGTAGTACTCCGGGCCGTGTTCCCCGGCGAGCACGGCCGTCACCGCGCCGTGCAGGAAGATCGCGATACCGCCGTTCTCGGCGGCCGAGAGCACGCCGAAATCGATCGGCACGCCGGGCGAGATCTGCTCGGCGTACTTCATCAGCCAGCGGGTGGCCTCACGCGCCACCACCGAACCCGGACCACCGGGCGCCTCGTCGGCCGCGGCGCGCACCAGCTCCGCCAGCGATTCCAGCGCGAGGGCGGCGGTGTCGCCCGGGCCGGGTCTGCCCTGCCCCCGGTGCGCCACCACGATCACCGCGCCCGCGACGTGCGCGACCGCGTGACTTCCGGGCACCACTTCGACCTGCCGATCCCTCACAGGTATCGGCCTCCACCGGAACCACACAGCAGGGTCGTCGCCATAGCTCCCAGACTATGGCAAAGGTCCAGACATAGGTCCCCCTGGGCGGGATTCCTCCGGTAACTTCACAGGTATCGCGCGAGAACGTCGAGGGGGCGCTGTGATGAGCTGTTCGACCAGGATCCGGCTCGCGGCCGCGCTCTGCTGTGCCGCGCTCGTCACCCTCACCGGCTGCGCGGTCGGCGGCACAGCGGTGCCCGGCGAAGCCGATGTGCGCGGCCTGGAGACCGGCACCTATGCCGTCGACCGTCATCATTTCGACGACAAGGCCGGCACCAAAGGCGCTCTCGTGGAAGGCATGCGGATGTCGGCGGCCGTCGCACCCGCGGTCCGTATCGATTCCTCGCTGACCTACGGGCGCGGTGGTGCCGTCGCCGGGGATGTCACGCGCGCACTGGATTTCGTCGCCAATGTGTCCAGACCCGTTCTGGAGAAACGCAAGTACGTCACCGGTTACGCCGCCCTCGGCGCCGACAAACCCGACCCGGCCGACTCCAAACGTCCGCCCGCCGACGCCACCGCCGTCAGTGTCTTCGTGCTGCGTTTCCCCGACACCGCGGCCGCCACCCTCGCCGCGCGCGAACTCGAGGACGTCGACCTGGCCGTCTCCCCCGACAACCGCAAGCTCACCTCCACCCGCTATCCGGCCGCCTACCTGCACTGGCGCCCCGGGGTCGCGACCGTCGGCGCGTTCCACGCCTACGAGCAGTTCGTGATCTCGCTGTTCATCCAGCGTCCCCGCGCCGAGGCCACCGACCTGACCGACTGGGTCGACCGGGCGCTGGCCGCCGAACTCGCCCAGCTGTCCCGGTTCACCGCCACCCCGGCCGACAAGCTCGCCGACCTGCCGGTGGACCCCGACCGCCTGCTGTCGCGCGCGATCGTCGAGGACCGGCGCGGCCTGCGCCCCGACCAGAACGTCTTCGGTGTCTACAGCACCAACCACCTGGTCAACCGCGCCTACGACCAGACCACCCGCCAGGAACTCGTCGACAGCACCGGCGCCGACCAGATCGCCGTCGTCGACGGCGGCTCGATCACCCGCACCCGCGACCAGGCTGCCTCCGAAGCCCTGATGAAGGGCCTCATCGACTCCTCCGACCGCTACGACACACTCCCGGCCCCCAGCGACGTCCCCGGCGCCCAGTGCCTGAAACTGCGCACCCCGGCGGACGACACCGACACCTACCGCTGCTACGTCCCCTACAAGCGCTACCTGGGCATCGTCAGCGCCGAACGCGAACCCGAAGTCCGCCAGAAGATCTCGGCCCAATACGCGCTCCTCGCCAACAGCCTGTGACCCGTTTGTCCGGATCACGGTGGCCACACCCGGCCGCTCGGCACGCCACACGATCGTCACCGGCACGGGGTCGTCGGGGCGGGTCCGTGCCGGGGTCACACACCCGGTGACCCGCGACTTCGTCGGACCGGTGCCGTACGATTCGGCCGACGACCGATTCCGGGGAGGGAGATCGACGTGGGAATTCCTGTTCCAGCCAGGGCTGCGTGCGCCCTGCTCGCGGCCGTGCTCGCGACGGGGGTGATCGCCGGTTGCGACTCCGGTCCCGACGCGCACGCCGCCACCGACCCGCCGGTCGATCTCACCACCCTCGACGTCGGCAACTACGCCACCGAACCGCGTGAGGTCGGGGTGGTCGCCAATCAGGACCAGGCCCGCTTCATCGAGGCCGAGCGCCTCGGCGACCATGTGCCGACGCCCGCCGACATCGACCCGCGATTCATCCACACCAATCCCACGATCGCCTCGGTGTTCCTCGATCCGGAGGCCGCGCTCGGCAAGATCATGGCCGTCGACCGGTTCGCCGAGGCCGCGCCCGATTTCATCGGCGGATTCGTCAGCTCCGCGCAGACCGAGCCCAACAACCAGGGCATCGACATGGTCAACGCGGTGATGATCTTCCCCGACGAGCAGAAGGCGGCCACCGCGGCCACCGAGCTCGAACGGCTCGATTTCGGCTACGCGCCCGGCAACCAGCCGATCGAGATCCCCGGCTATCCGGGCGCCAAGGCGCACTGGCAACCCGACCAGCAGTCGATCGGCTCCTGGTTCGCCACCGGCCACCTCGTCGTCTACACCTGGCTCTACGACTACCTCAAGATCTATCTCGAGAAGGTCGACAAGCAGGCCCTGCTCGACCTCACCCGCAAGAGCCTCGACACCTTGGTCCCCGAGCTGACGAAGTTCACCCCCACCCCCACCGACCAGCTGATGAGCTTGCCGCGCGACCGCGAGGGCATGCTCGGCCGCACCGCACCGCGCCCCCGCGAGGACTCGTGGATCAACCCGCCGGGCGTGTACGCGGGCCGCACCGCCCGGCACTTCACCTCCGATCCGGTGGCGATCGCGCAGGTCATCGAGGAGGCCGGCGTCGACCTGTACGCCTCCGACGGCGCCGATGTGTACCGCGCCCGCGATGTCGCGGGCGCCCAGGCCGTGCGCGACGAGCTCGGCGGCCTGACCCGCAAGTTCACCGCCTCCGAGCCGCCGAAGAACCTGCCCTTCGCCCAGTGCAAGGAATACATCGGCAGGCAGCGTTTCGCGATCCGCTTCTACTGCGCCGTCTCCTACGACCGCTACGCCGCCTACGTCTGGTCGCATCAGCTCCTCGACGCCCAGCAGCGGATCTCCGCCCAGTACGCCCTGTTGGTGAATGCCGCATGAGAACCTCGACCCGCCTCGCGACCGCCCTCGTCGCCACCGTCCTGACCGCGGTGCTCACCGCCTGCGGCTCCACCGTGGCAGGCTCGGCCCTGCCCGCCGAGACCGATTTCCGCACTCTGGACACCGGCTCCTACCCCACCGAACCGATCAACGCCCACGACGACGACCCGGTCCTGCCGTTCTACGAGATGTACGAGGTGGCCGCGATGCGGATCGCCGACTACGTGATCACCGCTCACGACATCGACCCGCAGATGGGTTTCGGCAAACGCGCCCGCACCGCGTCCGCGGGTGTGATGCCCTGGGCGCTGGGCGACGACACGGTGATGTCGGGGATCGCCAAGAAGCACAAGATGCTATACGGCTTCGAGTCCAACGGCGCGGCCAGGGACACCAGCGTCAACACCCTCGGCGGCTGGCCCTCCAAGCAGGCCAACAACCGGCTCACCGCCACCACGATGGTCTTCCAGTTCCCCGACGCCGAGCGCGCGAACGCCGCGGCCCGCGAGTTCCACGATGCCGACTTCGCCGCCCAGGAGGGCAAGAACCAGCCGGTATCGCTGCCCGGATACCCTGCGGCACTGTCCCATTGGCGTCCCGACTCGCCGTTCCTGCGCACCCTGCTCCCGCACGGCCCGTTCGTGATCGCCTTCCTGCTCTCGGTCGACAAACCCGACCAGCAGGCCCTGACCGCCCTCGCCGAAACCGCCTACGCCAAGCAGATCGAGGCCCTGGACAAGACCACCGCGCTCACCGACGAAGAGGTCATGACCCTGCCCTGGGACCCCGAGCACGTGCTCATGCGCGCCCTCAACCCCGAGCAGCTGTCCAGCCCGGAGGGCTCGGGCCAGTACCTGCTCGTCGGCAAGCAGGGCATCCTGCACTACTCCGGTGATCCGCTGCCCAGCGACCGGCAGTACGTCGACGAGCAGCTCACCAAGATGAACGCCGAGCAGATCGCCGTCTCCTGGGGTTCCTACGTCATCCGCACGCCCGACGGGGACAGCGCCCGGCGCGCGGTCACCGAGAAACTGTTCCCCTGGCGTACCGACATCGAGGCCGCCGCCCCACCCAATGTTCCCGATTCCGCCTGTGTGGAGAACACCCGGCTGTCCGCGTCGAAACGCTACAGCTGTGTGCTCGCTTACCACCGGTATGTCGGAATAGTAAGCAGCAACCAGCTTTTGGATGCCCAGCAACGTGCGGCAGCGCAATATGCGGTTTTCGCCAACACCCGATAATCCCGCACCTGCCCGTCCCCGCCGAGTCCGATATGCTCCAGCCGGGAAAAGCGGCAGGGTGCGGCACCGAGTCAGGAGATCGTGAAAGATGGCGATGAGCCCCGGCACCATCGTCGGCGGGTACCGCGTGCAGCGCGTGCTGGGCGCCGGCGGTATGGGCACCGTATACCTGGCCAAACACCCCAGCCTGCCGCGCATGGACGCCCTGAAGGTGCTCAGCGCCGAGCTCAGCCGCGACCCTGAATTCCGCGCGCGCTTCGAGCGTGAGGCCAATCTCGCCGCGGGCCTGGACCACCCCAATATCGTCTCGGTCTACAATCGCGGCGAAGAACACGGTCAGCTGTGGATCGCCATGCAGTACGTCGACGGCACCGACGCCGCCGCCGAACTCGCCCGCGACCGCCACGCCATGACCCCGCTGCGCGCCCTGCGCATCACCACCGAGGTCGGCAAGGGCCTGGACTACGCGCACCGGCGCGGCCTGCTGCACCGCGACGTGAAACCGGCCAACTTCCTGCTGTCCAGCACCGACGGCGACAACGAGGACGAGCGCGTCTTCCTCACCGACTTCGGCGTCGCCAAGTCCACCGACGACGCGACCGAACTCACCCAGACCGGCAGCTTCCTGGCCACCATCGCCTACGCCCCGCCGGAGCAGCTCAGCGGCGCCCCCCTCGACCACCGCGCCGACATCTACAGCCTCGCCTGCGCCTTCTACAAACTCCTCACCGGCCAGAACCCTTATCCCGCGGCACAACCCGCCATGGTCATGATGGGCCACCTGCACGAACCCCCACCCCTGGCCACCAAGGTCAACCCCGGCCTCCCCCACGCCATCGACCACGTCTTCGCCCGCGCCCTGGCCAAAAACCCCGCCGAACGCTTCGCCACCTGCCGAGAATTCACCGACGCCGCCGCCAACGCCCTGGTCCCCGGCTTCAACCCCACCGGCCACAACACCTCCCCCACCTACCCGATCCAGGTGATGCCACCCCAGCACACCACCGATCCACGAACCTCCCTCTCCGGCCCTAGTCAGATCTTCCAGGCACCCGCACCCACCCAGCCCACACCCGGCAAGTCCCGTCGCCTCGCACTGCTCGGCGGCGCGGCCGCGGTCATCATCGCGCTCGCCGCGGGAATCGGCATCTGGGCGAGCAACGATTCAGGTGGCGGTACCGATCCTTCCCCCGCCGCCGCCACCGAAACCACGGGTACGCAGACTCCACGCGAACGAGCGCGTGCCGAGAACCCGGGCTTCGAGGGCAAGACGGTGACTCTGGTCGATGTCCTGTCCAACAGGGAGATGGCGATCTACCTGCGTTCGACGCCGCAGACGCAGTTCCTGGAAAGCCTCGGGTTCGTCTACAACCTGGAATACACCAAGACCGGCGAGGAAGTCTCCCCCCGGCCTATCGACGATATCTTCGACCGGGTGAAGGCCGACGACAACACCTACATTCTCGCCGTGCGCACTGATGAGAAGGCCGGGGGCGGCGGACTTTCCGGCCTCCCCGATGACCTCGCACGATCCAGGGCCACAGTGATTCCCATCGATGACCCCGCCACGGTTTCGGCACTGCGCAACTGGAGCGAAGGCTCCGATCAGGTGCTCCTGCAGAAGCTCGTACCGGTTCTGCAGAACCGGATCAAGTGATCAAGCCCGCGGGCTTCCGAGTCGTATCCACATAGCCGAGATGCTATGTTGACGCGAGCGATGCCGACGGCCGAATAGGGGCCGGGCGCTCGCCATGGGGGATCCAGTTCTGACCGATCTGTCCTCCACCTGTGCGTGTATACCGATGGAGGGGGCCAATTGCGGGCACTATCGACCTTTGTGGCTGCGGGCCTTGCGCTGACCACGTTCGGAGTCGTCGGATGCTCCGGAGACGCCGAGCCCGCCGACCCCCCAGCTCCGCCTGTCGACCTGTCGGCGCTGGACGTGGGCAGCTTCAAGACGGCTCCACGGACGATCGGCACACCCAATTTCGACCGCGCACGCATGAGCGAGGGCCAGCGTCTCGGCGGCTATCTACCGACTGCCTCCGACGTCGACAGCCGCTTCGCATACCAGTCCAGCAAAGACTCGGTAGCCGTGTTCGGATTCATCGAACAGGTGTACACGATCGGCGACTCCGAAAAGTTCAAGGAAGACACACCAGGATTCGTAGCAGGTTTCTACAGCTGGGGGATGTCACATGACGACATCTTGATCGCCGATACCCTGGCCAACACTGCCATGGTCTTCGACTCCGAGCAATCCGCTGCCGCTGCGACTGACGCACTCGCGAAGCGCAAACGGGAAAGCAAGGAGAGTTTCGTTCCGGTCGACATCCCGGGGTTCAAGGGCGGCAACGCGTTCTGGGATCCCGCGCGCCAAGAACTGTTCGCCGTGACCTCATACAACAAGATCGTTCTCTATACGGTCATCAAAGACTACGCGATGATCGAAGTCGGAACGACGAACCTCGGCGCACTGACAACGCTGGCGGAGAAGAATTCGGCAGCGGTCCGACAACGCCTGAGCGAGTTCGAACCGACTCCGGTCGATAAGCTGACAGCTATCGAGATGGACCACGATCAGCTTCTCGGACATTCACTCACGCGGCCAGAAGGGGAAGGCGCCAAGAATCCTCCCGGAATCTACGACCGCCGCGGAGCACTACATCTGAGCATCGACCCGATCAGCGACAAAAAGCTGTACGAAGAGGCGGGCCTCGAATGGCTCGGCGTGAACGGCACCGAACTCTATCAGGCCAAGGATTCCGATGGCGCGCAGCTCATCGCCGCTACGCACTCAGCACTGAACAAGAAGCTCCGATCGGCGGATTCCCCGAGGGAGCTACCAGAAACCAAGTGCAACGAATACAAGATCAAGAGCAGCCTGACTACTCGATTTCACTGCACTCTGGTTTACGACCGTTATGTCATCGAGGTCAGGTCCAATCAGTTGATCGATGCCCACCAGCGAATTTCGGCCCAGTACATTCTGCTCAACTCCATGGGCAAGTAGCCGGCCCCGACGACTTGGAGACAGCACAATGAAAATCCGAGGCACGCGAAAAGCCGCCATCGCACTCGCAGCACTTTTCGTCACGTCGTGCGGGCAGACGGTGACGGGAACCTCTGGTCCCGGCGAAATCGATGTACGAACCCTGGAAGTCGGCAAGTACCCGACCGAGCCACTCGACGACTACTACTCCTTCGCACACTCGGTCCGCAGTGGCACCACCTTGGCGATCAGCAGACTCGCCGATCACATGGTCATCGGCACCGACGTCGATCCGAGGCTCCGGTTCGGCACCGGCATCCAGGAAGTAGCCAAGCCCCGCGACATCACCGAGTCCATGGCCGAGCCGAGCGAGGCGGTCGCCGAACGCAACAAGATGCAGTTCGGATTCATCTCCGGCAGTAGCGACGTCCAACCTGTGGCCTTCCAGAAGGTTCCGGAAACCGCCACGCTGGTCACCGTCACAGTTCTGCAATTCCCGAGTCCAGAGGCGGCGTCAACCGCCGCCGCCGAGTTCGAGCAGGTCGATTTCGACATCAACCCGACGGAGAACCAGCGGGTCACCATCGACAAATACCCTGCCGCACATGCCCATTGGCGACCAGGAACACCGACCATCGGAGCAACCGCCGCGCACGGCAACTACACGGTGACCGTGTTCGCCGCCACGTCGAGCCCGGATCTGCCGCTGCTCACCTCGCTCGTCGAGAAGACCTACGCGGCCCAGTTCCCCATGCTCGATACGCTTCCGCCGCTGAGTCCGGAACAGGTGATCCGCACGGATCTCGACCCCGAGGGAATGAAGCGGCGTGTATTGAATCCGATCAAGCTCGGGGTTCCCGCCGTCGGCGGTCTGGCGACCAACAGGTTGCAGGGCTTCCTGCATTTCCAGACCGATCGCGAGGCCGCCAAGACGCTCTACGGTGGCGCCAACGTCGAGTACATCGCGATGGGCGAGGCCTATTCGGCCTGGACCTACAGTCTCTCGAAGGGCATCGCCCAAGGGTTCGGCACAGGATCGTCGGAGCTGCTGGACGGGTCCATCGTGTTCCGTAGCAGTGATGAGGAGTCGGCCGAGCGGTTGTCGACCGCACTCGTTCCCACTCCCGACGCCGCTATGACGCCGACCGGACTGCCCGGCGGCAGGTGCTCGGAGCAGCCTCGGCCTGGCTCGACAGCCAAGCTGTTCGTGTGCGCCGTGCAGTACCGCAACTACGTCGGCAAGGTCTGGAGCACTCAACCCGAAGACACGCGACAGCGGGCCGCGGCGCAGTACGCGCTGCTCGCCAACAGCCAGTAGTCCTGATCGAAAGAGGGATCGCGCAGTACCCCCTCGTTTCGGTAAGGTGGGCGAGTCAGCCCACTCACCGTCAATCGGTCAGCACAGTGGGAGGAGGGGACCAGGGGCTGATTACCGAGACCGGAACGCCTCGGCTGGCGCCGAGTGAGCACCGCCGCTGACCAGCGTGGACGCCGCACCATGGGGGCGCGCGAGCGCCGGTTGGCATCGAACCAAAATTTCTGGCAATTGGATGGAACCGATCGACTCCGGTCGGCGTCCAAGTATATGAACTGGGAAAACCGATCCCAGACGAGCAGCCAGGATCGAACCCGAAAGGAAGCCAAACATGGCAGGACAGCTTGACGCGAGCAACGAGAAGATCGGTACCTTCGCGAAGGACATCAAGCAGAAGCACCTCGATCTGCTCACCGCCATCAAGACCCTGAAGGCCAAGGAGGACCAGACCACCGCGACGTGGAGTGGTTCTGCCCGTACCGCATTCGACTCGTTCATGGAGCGGTACTACTTCCAGGCCGACAAGCTGAACGACAAGCTGCTCGAGACCTCGGAGCAGCTCATCAAGGCCGGCTCCAAGTACGAGGAGCAGGACACCGACTTCGCCCAGCAGGTGAAGGCTCAGGTTTCCAGCCTCGACCTGCCCGCGCTCTGATCCACTTTCTCGATCGACACTCTTAGACAAGGAGCTCAGATGGCTGCCAACGACCCCACTCGGATTTCCGCGAATTTCGGCGAAGTCGAGGCCGGTGCCCAAGCGATCGTCAGCGAGGCACGCAACGTCATGACGATGCTGGAAGACTTCCACAAGTCGGTCACCGACTTCGTGACCAACAACTGGAAGGGTGACGCCAACGACGCGTTCACCTCGCTGCAGACCCAGTGGAACACCCACGTCCAGCAGCTGAACGCTACCCTCGAGGGTGCCGGTACCCTGGTCAGCTCCGGTAACTCGGACCTGCAGGGCACCGATACCGCGCTCGCGGGTCTGTTCTGATCCCAGCGGTACTCCAGTCAGGCCCCGGCTCGCGCCGGGGCCTGACTTGTTTTCGGGGGTATGCCGCTGCGCTTCGGGGGTTCGCGGCGAAATGCGTTGGCATACTGTCGGATTGAGATCGGTAGGTGCTATCGGCGAGGGGGTTCGTGTGGGGACGGTTGGGCAGCGGTTGGTGGGGCGGTGGGGACCGTCGGGGTGGCGGCGGCGGTGAATGCCGGGACGTGGCTTGTTACCGACCATGGGAGCGTTGCTTGGTGGGTGTCGGGGGCCGTGTTGCTGGTTGTGGGGGTGGTGGTTGTGCAGTGGTGGCTGCCGGTGGGGGTGGCGGGTTCTCGGCGGAGTTCACAGGTGGTAGAGGATGCGCAGGTTGGTGGCGGGGTGCGGCTCACCAGCGCGGGGCCGAGCGATCAGGTCGTGAAGGGGTCGCGGGTTCGGGGCGATGTGGTTCATGAGGCCGGTGACGTGTAGGTGTTCGGCCGGGGATCTCGGACGTCGATTCAGAACTCGCATGTCGGGGGCAGTGTCAATCACACGCATGTCCACAACGTTCACCATCACCACCACGGCGGACGTCGTGACGGTTATCGGCGGCCGAGCCGGCGGCGGTCACGGACTCCGTCGAGGCAGGTGCTCAGCTGGCTGCTGTTGATCGCGTGCGTCGGCGCGGTAGTGCTCCACGTGTGGTTGGCGGGGCAGGTCGATCCGGCCGCGGAAGCGCCGAGCGCGACCATCCATGCCTGGACGCATACGCCCAGTGCGCTGGCCCAGCAGATTCTGCTCGGGGGTTGTGCCGCAGTACTTCTCGTCGTCGCGGTGCTCACCCACGGGTTCACGGATACCGGAGGGTGGCGGCTGCCGCTCTACGTGGTCGCTGTCGTCGTGTCGGTGCTCGCACTGGTGCCGGTGGTGGTCGCTCTGGCTCTGCTGGGGATCACGATCGCGGTGAGCCTGGTTGCACCCATCATTGCGATGGCGGTTCTGGTGTCTGCCATGAAACGTCGCTGATGGCGACTATCCGGGCGTGCTTGCTGACAACGCCGCGGAGCGGACCAGGCAGTGTTCGCTGCGCACTTGCACGACCGGATGCCCGGAATCGGCGATGCCTCCGGGACAACACCGAGACAATGCCATCTATAGATGGTCGACGTAGGCGTGGCGAGTCGGGAATCTCGGTGGCGTGCCAGAATCCGCCGTCGAGGAGCAGCTCGTGGCGATTCTGGGGCAGCATCTGGCGGCGCTACGGACGGCCAGGGGGCTTACGCAGGAAGAGGTCGCGCTGGCGGCGGGGATCAGCCGGCAGCATTATCAGCTGCTCGAGATCGGATTGCGGGCGCGTAATCCGAAGAAGCTTGCGAATCCGACGTTTTCGACATTGGTCGCGTTGAGCGACGTGCTCGGCACGCCGCTGCCCATACTGCTCGACGAAGTGTTCAGCCGCGCGGGATCTGACGCGTAGACGCCCATAGATCCCCTAACGGGTTCGGTCATGTAGCGGTGAGACCCGCTGTCGTGCAGGATGTTTCGTCGTGGCAGCACCCTGGATCGTAGATGACGAGTTGT